>NZ_JAGPXJ010000012.1:0-114520 GCF_018070605.1 Streptomyces sp. B15 | reverse complement strand
CTCGGGCCGGTTCCACGGGTACCGCCCGGTCGGTGCGGCGCCCCGCGCCGGCGCGTGTGCTGCGGTCGTGGGCAGCGCCGCCGCCGCTCCCTAGGAGCCGGCGCCGACCAGCATGGACCGTCTGTGGAGGTGTGTCCCTTTCTCGGAGCCGGTCATCAGTCACGTCCTTCTTCGTCGTCCGGGGCGCCGGCTCGCCGGCATCGGGTACCGGCGACGGAGGTGTTCGCGCCGCAGTTCGAGCATGCGAAGGGACATTGATTTTCGTCAACACTGCGGAAAATTAATCCGGAGCGCCGAGCGCCGAGCGCCGAGCGCCGAGCGCCGAGCACCGAGCGCCTGCGCGGCACCGGCCCCGGGCCCACCGCGTGCGCGGAACAGACGGCGTCGCCACCCGGCGGAGCTCCGCGCAACCTCCGCCGGGTGGCCCACCGTCACCCGATCAAGTCGCTGCCGTCCGCGGCACCGGCCGCATCGGCAGCCGGTCCGGGTGCGCCACGGCCGACGCCACCTCCCGCACGGAGTGGCCCGGAAGCGGCTCCAGCCGCCACCGGGCCAGCACGGTGGCCAGCGTGATGACGATCTCCGTCCAGGCGAAGCCGTCCCCGATGCACTTGCGGTTGCCCGAGCCGAACGGGATGTAGCTCTCACGCGGCCGGTCCTGACTGCGCTCCGGCAGCCAGCGGTCCGGATCGAAGCGCTCCGGGGCCTCGTAGAGCCGGGGATCCCGGTGCAGCGCGTAGAGGCTGAACGCGATCTCGGTGCCGACCGGCAGCTCGGTGCCGCCGAGTTCGACCGGGGTGGCCACCCGGCGCATCAGCAGCGGGACCGAGTGCATGCGGGAGACCTCGCGCAGGACACGGTCCGTGTACTCCAACTTGGGCAGGTCCTCGAAGGTGACAGGCCGGTCCCCGACGACCGAGCGGATCTCGGCGAGGAGGCGCTCCTCCACCTCGGGGTGGGCCGCCAGTTCGTGGAAGGTCCAGCACAGGGTCGAGGCCGTGGTCTCGGTGCCGGCGAACATGATGGCGACCAGTTCGTCGCGCACCTCGCGGTCGCTGAGCGCCTCGCCCGTGTCGCTGTCGCGGGCGGCCAGCAGGGTGGACAGCAGGTCGTTGACCTCGGGGCCGTCCTGTTCGCGGGAGGCGGCGACGACGTCGTCGATGACCTTCCGCAACCGGTGGGCCGCCTGGTCGAACTTCCGGTTGGCCGGAATCGGCAGCCGGTCCAGCAGCCGTGGTGTCACGGCGCGCAGCAGCGCCGTCTTCAGCAGGATCGGCACGTCCCTGCGTACGGCCACCGCGGCGGGACGGCTGATGTCGGTGGAGAACATGGTCTCGGCGAGCGTGCCGACCGAGAACTCGGCCAGCTCCTCGTCGACGGCGATGGTCCGGCCCGGGACCCAGGCATCGGCCATGGCCCTGGCCCGATCGGCCATCACGCGTGCGTACTCGGCGATCCGCTCCCGATGGAAGGCCGGCTGCATCAGCCGGCGGTGCGGCCGGTGGATGTGGGAGGGCGCGGTCGGCAGGGAGTCCCCGACCAGGACCCGTGCCCGGACGAAGAACCTGCCCTTCTCCACATGACGCGCCTTGTTGACGAGCAGTTCGTGGGTGAGGTCGGCGCTGTTGACGAAGTAGATGGGGAGAGTGCCGACGTCCACCCGGACCAGGTCCCCGGACGAGCGCAGGGACTGCATGAAGTCGAGCGGTCGACGCAGGAGGGGGACGACATGGCCGATCAGCGGCAGTCGTCCGGGGGCCCGGGGAATCGCGCGCAGCGCTGTACTCACTGGATGCTCCTCTTCATAACCCTGATGACTGCGGTGTCAGGCGCAGGAACGGCGGCGGTGCCCGGCTGCCGCCAAACGCTCGGTGACGGGGCGGTGAGCGACCCCGATCGCCGTGTCGCCGTCTCGGGGCCGTGCACGCTGCGGGAGGACGGGGGCCGGTTCGTCGGGGACCACGTCCCACCACCAGGCGATGGCCGGAATGTCCAGCGGCTCGGCGCTGTCGTCGGTGGGGGTGTCCCGGAACGTGGTGGGCAGCTCTGCCGGGTCGTCGGGCGTGGTGTACCGGCGCGAGGAGATGCCCCAGTCCTGTGCGGCGCGGATGAAGGAGGTGAGGCTTTCCAGGTATCGGCGCAGCTGAGGGCTGCCGTAGGCGGCGAGGTGGTCGCGGGCCCGCAGGAAGAGGCACATCACCCGGTCGCGCTGGGCGACGGCCGTGTCGAGGGCCTCGGCAGGCGAGAGCCCATGGTGGTGTTCCAGGACGCGCAGCACGTTGAGGTAGTACTGCTGCCCCCGGGACTCCTTGTGATGCGAGAAGAGGTCGTTGTCCCACGTGATGATGAAGTAGGCCATCTCGGCGGCAGCACGTACGGCGGTGCTGTCCCGCTCCTGCGGCTGGAGTTCATAGCCGTAGCCCATCTCCAGCAACGGCATGACGACGGACGTGGCCCCGTCGTACAGGCGCATCAGGGTGTAGTCGTTCAGGTCGGGGACGGTGCCCTTGCTGCGGTGCGACGCCTCCCAGGCCACCGAAAGGAAGTACTCCCGCAGGGCGTCCACCCAGCGGGCCACTTGCCCCGGTGTCGCATGCTGGTCCATCCGGCGCCGCAGGTCCCGTAGCCCTGCAGCCAAGGAGTCCTCGGTGAGCATGGCTGCTTCCGGGTTCTGGGCTATGCGCAGAACCCGGAAGCAGCCGGGAGAGTTCGGGGATCAGCTCCTTGGGATCGGTGCCGAGTTCGCCCTCCTCGCAGTGGCCGTCGTCGACGCCGAAGAGCCACAGGATGAAGTCGCCGAGGAGCGAGACGACCTCCTCGTTGCCCTCAGGGAGGATACGGGCGGCGAAGGTGCCGATCTCCTGACCGATCAGTTTCTCGCGGAGTTCACGCGAGCCGATGCCGAAGTTATGTGCCCAGGCCGTGGTTTGTTGGTTGATCAGCTCGTGCCGGGAATGTATCGCGGGGGAAATCGGAGAATAGACGGGCGGGACCAGCACCCCGTGCTCCACTATCGATCACCTCAGTTGTCCTGCGGCTGTGCCGCTTTGGTGCCCGAACACTCAAGAAGGCCTGTCGACGGCGCGCCGTTGTCCGGTCGCGACGCTGCGTTCACGACCAGCACTCATGCCACGGCCCGCCCGGTGGGGCGGGCCGGTGGACGGCAGGGAGTGGTTGAACGCTGTGTGACCCTCCACTGCTCATATGTGTCCACAGCATCAGAAGGCTATTCGCGTCACAGCGTTCCCTGTGGCACCCGTGCGGCATATTCCGCACGGAAGGTGTGGCAATCCCGAACACAACCGGGGTTACCCCTCCATAACCGTATCGAACGGGACGGACCGGGGAGCGGGAGAGCCGGGCAGCCGACCTCTCCGGCAACCCCTTACCGACGGGCCCGCATCCGACGCTTCACGGCCGCCCACCTGGAGCCGTGGGCCGGCTGCGGCGACGGAACGGAAGCGGGAACCGCTCCGGTCGCCCCGGGCGGTGCCTGGGGGTGCGGCTCGGCCTCCGGCAGCGGCAGCGGCTGCCTGGCCGACGAGGCCTGCGCGCCGGTGGCCTGCCGCCCCACGCGGCGGGGCGGGGAGAACGACGTGGGCAGCGCCACCAGTCGACGGGACATCAGCGCCGTGTCCCAGCGCAGCTCCTCCTCCGGGACGGCGAGACGGATGTCCGGCAGCCTGGAGAGCAGTGTGTCGATCCCGGTGTCCGCGATGGCCCGGCCCAGATCCCGGCCCGGGCACTCGTGCGGACCTGCGCTGAAGGCCAGATGGGAGCGGTTGCCGTGCAGGGGAACCGACAGATTGGGCCGTACGGCCGGGTCGACGTTGCCCGCGGCGAGCCCGAGGACCAGCATGTCGCCGGCCTTGATCTGCCGGCCGGCGAGCTGGGTGTCCCCGGTGGCCCAGCGGCCGATGTTCGTCGTCATCGGCGGCTCGTCCCACAGCACCTGTTCCAGCGCGTCGGGCAGGGTCGTGTGCCCACCGGCCAGCGTCGCGCGGAACCTGCGGTCGGTGAGCAGCATCCGCAGCGTGTTGGAGATCAGATTGACCGTGGGCTCGTTGGCCGAGACCAGTGTCACCCGCAGATGTTCCCGCACCTCGTCGTCGGTCAACCGGGCCGGATGTTCGAGCAGTTTGGACGCCACGTCGTGGGCCGGGGCGGCCCGCTTGCGCTCCACCAGCCGCTGCAAGGTCTCGGTGATGAAGTTGTTGCTCTCGACGGCGGTCTCGGTGCCCTGGATCATGTCCTTGGCGGCCTCGACCAGCTTGGGTCCGTACTCCTCCTCCATGCCGAACAGCTGGGTGATGACGCGCAGGGGAAGCTGGTCGGCGAACTGCTTGACCAGATCGGCCTGTCCGGCGTCCTGGAACCCGTCGATGAGCTGGTGCGTGAAGCGGATGACGTAGCGCCGGATGCCGCGCGACTCGAACCGGGACAGGCTGTCGGTGAGGGCCTGACGCAGCCGCTTGTGCTCCATACCGTCCGCGAACACGCACAGCGGTTGCCACGTGGTCAGCGGAGCCAGCGGATGGTCCGGCCCGATCCGGCCCTCCCGCATGGCGTGCCAGTAGCGCGAGTCCCGGGAGAACAGCGAGGGGGTGCGTGCCACCTCCAGGTTCTCCCGGTGGCCGAGCACCAGCCAGACCCGAACATCACCCGGCAGCA
Source organism: Streptomyces sp. B15 (assembly GCF_018070605.1). Classification (NCBI taxonomy): domain Bacteria; kingdom Bacillati; phylum Actinomycetota; class Actinomycetes; order Kitasatosporales; family Streptomycetaceae; genus Streptomyces; species Streptomyces sp. B15. The sequence continues at coordinate 109,849 of NZ_JAGPXJ010000012.1, read as the reverse complement.
GCACCGGGGCCACCGGCCCGTGTTCCGCCCGCAGTTTCTCGTACAGCGCCATCGGGTCCGCGTCGGCCTCGGGGCCGAAGAGACGACGCAGACCGTCGCCCCCGGTACCCCCCGCGTGCGCGGGGCACCCCGGCGGCGGGGAGAGGGCAGCGGCGGCGGGGATCCCGTCGCCGGGCTCCGGATGCGGGGACGGCGCGTCCGGCTCTCCGGGCTGGTACAGCGGATCGGGGGGTTGCGGGGTCACGTCGCCTCCGAAGTCATGGCGAGGGAATACAGGTACCGCATCAGCGCCAGCAGAACGTCCTTGCTGGACTCCCGGCTACGGGCGTCACACACCAGGAGCGGCACGTCGTCGGTCAGGTCCAACGCCTCGCGAAGCTCCTCGTCGGAGTAGGACGGCGCCTCGTCGAACGCGTTGACCGCCACCACGAAAGGCGTCTGCGACTCCTCCAGCCGGCCGAGTACGTCGAAGCTCGCCTCCAACCGGCGGGTGTCGACGAGCACCACCGCGCCCAACGCGCCCTCGAACAGGCCGTTCCACAGGAACCAGAAGCGCTGCTGCCCGGGGGTGCCGAAGACGTAGAGGACCAGTTCGTCGTCGATGCTGATGCGGCCGAAGTCCATGGCCACGGTCGTCATGCTCTTGCGCTCGATGCCTTCGAGGTCGTCGACGCTGACACTGGCCTGCGTCATCGTCTCCTCGGTCGTCAGCGGGCGTATCTCGCTCACCGAGCGGACCAGGGTCGTCTTGCCGACGCCGAAACCGCCCACGATGACGATCTTGACCGCGGAGGTGGCCGACGACGGCAGCGTGTCTTCGCTCCGAGGTCCCGCCACCGTCTCAAAGGTTCTGGAGACCATGGATCACCGCCTTGATGATGTCGATGTCGGGAAGGGACGGGGCGGGTGCCCTGGCTTCCACGCGTTCTTCGGCCAAGAGATCAGCGAGCAGCACGGTGACGATGCTCACCGGCAGTTTCAGATGCGCCGAGATCTCCACGACGGACAGCGGGGACTCGCACACCCGCAGGATGGACTCGTGCTCCGGCTGCATGCCGATCCGAGGTGCGCTGCGGGCGACGATCAAGGTCACCAGATCGAGCCCGGCCTCTTCCAGCCCGCTGCGCCCGCCCGTAAGGATGTACAGCCGCTCCGGGGTGCCCTCGTCCCACTCGTCATCCGGCGTCATCGCGCCAACCGGTCGCCGCGTGGCGGGCTCGTGAGGTGGGCGCCGATACGGGTGACGAGGTCCCGCATGTGCTGCCCCACCAGGCCCATGTCGACCCCTTCGTCGACCAGCACGACCAGGTGGGCCCCCTCGCCCGCCGCCATCAGGTGCAGAAAGCCGCCGTCCACCTCGATGACGACCATCCGCATCCGGCCACTGCTGTGCGGAAACTCCTCGGCAGCCGCCCTGGCCAGGGACTGGAGACCCGCTCCGATCGCCGCCAACCGGTCGGAGGTGTCTATTTCCGCGGGGCACTGGGCCATGCACAAACCGTCCGACGACAGAAGGACGACATGGCGAGTCTGCGGGACGCTCTCCGCCAAGTCCTTGAGCATCCAGTCCATGTCGGGCTGCCGAACCATCGCTTACTCACCTTCATTCGACGACTTGTCGCTGTGTCCCTGGGCGGCAGCCGTTGCCGATCGCTTGCCGGACAGGCCTTCCTGGAAGGCGCCCATCCACATCCCGGGCGCGGGATTCTCCGGCTCCGCGGCGTCCCGCTCGGCCTGCTCCGGGGCGGAAGCGCCGCTCACCGGGCGGGCGCCGGCCCGACCGCGGCGGCTGCGGCGCTGCGGCAATCCGCTGGCCGTGCGCTCGACGACCTCCGGCGTCTCCTCGTCCATCGGCTCCTGCTCCCCGCGGCCGGAGGCCGACGGCACGCGCTTCGTGGCCGCCGGCGCCGAGGGGGCGGATCGACCCGAAGGACGCTGCCCGGATGCGGCACCGATGCCGTGGGCACGCCCGCTCGCGGGCGCTGTCGTGATCAGTTCGTGCGGGACGACGAGGACCGCGCGTACGCCCCCGTAGGCGGAAGGCGCCAGCGAGACCTGGAAGTCGTACTCCTGGGCCAGGCGCCCCACCACCGTCAGACCGAGGCGCGGAGCCTCGCCGAGGTCGTCCAGGTCGATGCCCTCACGGGCGGTCTCCAGCATGTGCTCGGCCCGGGCCCGCGCCTCCTCGCTCAGCCCGAAGCCACCGTCCTCGATCTCCACGGCGATACCCGCGTGCACCTCGCTCGCCGTCAGATGGACCCGGGTCTGCGGCGGTGAGTAGGAGGTGGCGTTGTCCAGCAGTTCCGCGAGCGCGTGGATCAACGGCTCCACGGCGCGGCCGACGACGGCGACCTCGGCGACCGAGTGCAGGGAGACCCGCTGGTAGTCGGCGATGCGCGACATGGCGCCGCGCAGCACGCTGTAGATCGGGACGGCCTGGCTCCACTGCCGACCGGGCCGGGCACCGCCGAGCACCGCGATGGTGTCGGCGAGTCGGCTGATCAGGGCGTTGGAGTGGTCCAGGCGCAGCAGGTCCGCGAAGAACTCCCCGCTTCCGCCGTGCCGCTCCTCCATCTCCCGCAGGTCGGTGGCCTGGCGGTGCACGATGGCCTGGACGCGGCGGGCGATGTTGACGACACCGCGTTGTGCGGAGTCGCGGAGGGACTCCTCGGCCCGCACCGCCTCGACGACGGAGCGCAGCAGCTCATGGTGGGCCGCCTCGAACTCGGCCCCGAGACCGGAGGCCGGTCCGGTGGACGCCAGGGAACTGACAACGTTCTCCGCGAACTCGCCTCTGCGCAGCCGCTCCACCGCCTCCGGCAGCCGCTCCTTGGCCAACTGCACGGTCGCGGCCTCCTGCTGGCGCAGATGGCGCTGAAGTGTCTCCTGGTGCTCCGCGTACTGGGCCCGCAACATCGCCAGCGCCCGGCTCCGACGGAGGAGTTCTCCCGCGGTGAGAGCCACCGCGGCGGTGCCCACGACTCCGCAGCCGATGACCGCCGCGCGTGCCTGATCGGGGACCTGGATCGCCGCGACGGTCGTGGCGACGGCCATGGCGAGTGTCGGCAGCCACCAGATCCACATCGGGGCGGACCGTTGACCTCCGGGCGACGATCCCGTGCGCATCATCAGCGTCCTCAAATCGTTCGACAGACTGAGCAAAGAGGCGATGGGGGGGAGCATCGAGTCCACCTCCGGCCCTCCGCACGGCTCCCCCGACGTTCGGAGAACCGCAACAGGACAAGACGTGGCCGGGGAACTCGGTGAGACTCCGTCATGCCGAGGCTGGTGCAGCATAACCAGAAACGATCAACGCCGAACAAGCGAGGCCCCGTTCGGCCGGTCGAGCCCCCGTCGCGGACCGCGCCACCGGGAGAACGCCGGCCCACAGCGGCGCGGAGCACGGGCGGCCGACCACACGGCGCTCCCCCCGGCAGGACCCGCCGCTACGGCGAGGGTCAGCGCGTCCGTAACTCGGGGACGACGGCGGCACGCGTGCGCCTCATCCGTCGCGGCGTCCGAGGAACACGGAACAGCGCGTGTACCCGCGCCAGTTGAGGCTGTGTGCCGGATGCAAGGGCGTCGTGTCGTTCGAGGCGTCGTCTTGTCCGCCGGGACGCGCATCGGTCCCGGTAGTGATCGAGGATCGGGTACGATCCTCCTCATGTCCTACATGTTCGTCCGTCTCCGGACCGCCTGAGCCGGTTGCCGCCGCGGTCGCCCAGCGACGGGCGCCGGTGAGGAACCCGCAGAAGACCGTCATGTCCCGTAGCACGCCCCTGCGGGTGTCACTCGGCCCTCTTCGTCGACGCGATCTTCCCGTTGAGCGGATCAGGCGGAGCGTCATTCGTCGAAAACGCCCAGCTGGTGCGCGATGGCCGCGGCATGCCCTCGGCCTGAGGCGCCCAGCTTGGCCAGGATGTTGGAGACGTGCACGCTCGCCGTCTTCGGCGAGATGAACAGCTCCTCCGCGAGCTGCCGGTTGCTCCGCCCGGCGGCGACCAGCCGCAGCACCTCCCGCTCCCGGGCGGTCAGCCCCAGAGCCGTCGCCGGCGTCGGGGGCGGGGCCGTCTCCCCGTCGGCCTGCGGCAGCGGGATCCGTGCCCGGCCGGCCAGTGTGGTGATCTCCTTCCGGAGCAGCGCCGCCCCCATCTCTCCCGCCGCCTCCTCAGCCTGCCGCAGCAGCTCTCCGGCCGCTTGGCGGGACCCGGCGCCGCCGTGGGCGATCAGGACCTCCGCCAGTCGCAGCCGGGCGGTGGCCAGCAGCGGCGGGGCCTCCAGCCGCTCGACGGCGGCGACGGCCTCCGTCCAGCAAGCGGTGGCGTCCCGGCCCTCGGCGGTGAGCAGTTCGGCCTCGGTCATCCGGGCCTGCGCGGCCCATACCGGGGCGAACTCGGGCTGGCCCCGCATCGCCTTGCGGATCCGGTCCACCGCCGCCGCGCGCCCCGGCTCGGCCACCGCGCGCCCGCGGGCCCGCGCCTCCGCCGCTGCTGCCTCGTACAGCAGTGGCCAGCCGTAGCGCTGGTGGCTGGGGGCGATGGCCTCGCCGACCGCCGCATCGAGCAGGGAGCGGACGTCGAGGATCCGGCCGTCGGCGGCCGCGAGCACGATGGCGATCCGGGCCGTGGCCAGGGTGTGCTGCGGCTCCGGGTAGGGGCCGGTGGTCCAGCTGTCGGACTCCTCCAACCGTCGTCGGGCCTCGTCGTACGCGCCCTGGGCCACGGCCAGTTCGGCCCGCTGCCCGGCGATCTGCCCCCGGACGCGGACGCTCACCCCGCGGCGGCCGAGGGCCCGCCGGAGCACCTCGTCGGCGTCGGCCCAGCGGCCGAGCTGGGTGAGGGACTCGGCGAGGTTGCAGTCGATGAACGAAGCGGTGTCCGGCAGCCCGTGCCGGTCGGCCAGTCCGCTGCCTTCCTCGGCGACCTCGACCGCCTCGGCGTAGCGGCCGATGCCGTGCAGTGCCGTGGACAGGTTGCCGTAGCCGCGCAGCAGGACGTTGGCGTTGCCCGGCTCCAGTTCCCGGGCGCACACCTCGCGGGCCTGCGCGAGGCCGGCCTCGACATCGCCGGAGTCGATGATCAGCCAGGCCAGGGTGTGCTGCGCGGCAAGGCCGGTGGTCTCGGCTCCCGTCAACCGGCACAGCTCCACCGCCTGCTTCGCGGTCTCGATCGCCGTCGGCCCTGGCTGGTGCACGGCGTACCAGTGCGCCGCGTGCGTGAGCACATCGGCGTGTACGACGGACGGCGGCAGGCCCTTCACCAACTCCTGGGCGTGGGCGATCTCGTCCCAGCCGTCGGATCGGGACAGGTCGCGCATCAACTGGTAGCGCTCGGTCCAGAACCAGGCCGCCCTGATGGGGTCTCCGTCGCCCGGTGGGGTACCCCCTGCTCGACCGGAGCCGAGAGCTCGGGAGGTGGGGGAGGGGGCGCCCTCCAATGCGCGCAGCGCCCGGTTGCAGAGGGCGAGCGCCCGCTCCCGCTCTCCGGTGAGGCGCGCGGCGACGGTGAGTGCGGCGAGCAGGTCCACGAAGTCTCCCGGCATGTCCGGGTAGATGGCCGGACACAGGCCGTCGTCGACGCCCTGCCGCATCGCCCGGCGGCGCAGCGCCTCGGAGGTGTCGTCCCACAGCTCCAGCGCCCGTTCCAGCAGATGGTGCTGCTCGGCGAAGGCGTGCCGGCCGCGCGCGGCGGCCGCCGCGGCGATCAGGGCGGGCAGCGCCTTGGCGGGGTCGCGGGCGTCGAACCAGTAGCCGGCCAGCCGCCCGGCCCGTTCCTCGGACCGTACGAGCGTGGGATCGGCCTCCAGCGCCTCGGCGTAGCGGCGGCTGAGCCGGGAGCGCTCGCCGGGCAACAGATCGCCGACCACTGCCTCGCGCATCAGGGCGTGCCGGAAACGGAAGGACTCGCCCTCGTCGGAGGGCTGCAGGACGGCGGCGCCGACAGCGGTGCGCAGCGCCTCGATCAGCTCGTCCTCGGCGAGACCCGTGACGGCGGCCAGCAGCCGGAACTCCACCTCGGAGCCGCCCTCGGCGGCGATCCGCACCACGCGCTGCACCTGGTCCGGCAGTGCCTCGACCCGGACCAGCAGAAGATCGCGGAGGGAGTCGCGGATGGCGCCCGGGGAGCCTGCGAGGATGCTGCGGGCCAGCTCCTCGACGAAGAACGCATTGCCCTCGGAGCGGTCGAAGACCCGGTCCAGTATCTGTTCGGGCGGGGTCCCGCCGTGGATGGCGGCGAGCTGGTGGCGGACCTCGTCCCGGTCGAAGCGGGGCAGTTCGAGGCGGGTGACGGTGCGCAGCCGCTCGTACTCGGCGAGGGCGGGGCGGAGGGGGTGGCGGCGGTGCAGGTCGTCGGCGCGGTAGGTGGCGACGATGAGCAGGCGGCTGTCGGTGAGGGCGCGCAGCAGATAGCTGAGCAGCTCGCGGGTGGAACGGTCGGCCCAGTGCAGGTCCTCCAGGGCCAGGACGAGGGTCCGGTCCGCCGCGAGGCGTTCGAGCAGGCGGACGGTGAGCTCGAAGAGCCGGGCGCGGCCGTCGGATTCGGAGCGGCCCTGGTCCATCTCGCCGAGTTCGGGCAGCAGTCGGGCGAGCTCGCCCTCCTGGCCGGCGACGGCGGCGAGGAGCTCCGCGCCGAGCTGGCGGCGCAGGGAGCGCAGGGCGGCCGAGACGGGGTGGTACGGCAGGGCGTCGGCGCCGGTTTCGACGCAGCCGCCGAGAGCGACCACGGCCCCGCCCGCGGCGGCCCGGCCGAGGAACTCCTGAATCAGCCGGGTCTTGCCGACGCCGGCCTCACCGCCCACGAACAGGGCTCGGGGCTCCCCGGCCTCCGCCCGGGACAGGGCCTCACCGAGGGCGGTCAGTTCGGCGCTGCGGCCTACGAAAACGGGGCTTGTGTGACTGCTGTGCACGGTGCCGAGCATCCCATGTCGTAGGGCCCGGCCATGCGACGCCCTCGCCCCGTCACGCGGCACGGAAGAAGAGCTTGCGGCTGCCGGTACCGTAGGTGCTGTCGGCGCCGGTACGGGCCGCCTTGTTGGCCTGCTGGGCCTCGCGGACCAGGCGGCGCTGCGCCGCCCGGGTGAGGAGGTCGGCCTGGCGGGCGGCCTGGAACTCGTGGTGCATCATGCCGGTCTCCTTGGACGAGCTGGTCTTCTGCTGTGCTTCCAGCGTCGTGTCCGAGGTGGGGGCGCCACATGGGGAAGTCTGCGCATCTTGTGGCACGGGGGTGCCTTAGGCCTGGGGTGCGGAGGCCTTAATTGCCGACCGGGCCGATCGGACCGGTCACACGGCCAGGCGCCGGACCGGACTGCAAGACGGGTCGTCCCACCGTGCTCCTTCAGTTACTCAGGGTGCCGGGGCGGCGCCGGTGAGCGTGAAGGGGCGTTCACCGTGTGCTTCCGTCTCCCCGAAGGGGGGCCACCCTTTGCATGAGCATGCGTGATTATGCATAATCTTCCTATGTCTAAGGTCCTCACCTCCCTTCCCGCCGGCGAGCGCGTCGGCATCGCCTTCTCGGGCGGCCTCGACACCTCCGTCGCGGTCGCGTGGATGCGCGACAAGGGCGCCGTTCCGTGCACCTACACCGCCGACATCGGCCAGTACGACGAGCCCGACATCGCCTCGGTGCCCGGCCGTGCGAAGACCTACGGCGCCGAGATCTCGCGCCTGGTCGACTGCCGTGCGGCGCTGGTCGAGGAGGGCCTGGCCGCACTCACCTGCGGGGCGTTCCACATCCGCTCCGGCGGGCGCGCCTACTTCAACACCACACCCCTCGGCCGCGCCGTCACCGGCACCCTGCTGGTCCGGGCGATGCTCGAGGACGACGTGCAGATCTGGGGCGACGGCTCCACCTTCAAGGGCAACGACATCGAGCGGTTCTACCGCTACGGACTGCTCGCCAACCCGAACCTGCGGATCTACAAGCCCTGGCTGGACGCGAACTTCGTGACCGAACTGGGCGGCCGCAAGGAGATGTCGGAGTGGCTGCTCGCCCACGACCTGCCCTACCGCGACAGCACGGAGAAGGCGTACTCCACCGACGCCAACATCTGGGGCGCCACCCACGAGGCCAAGACCCTGGAGCACCTGGACACCGGGGTGGAGACCGTGGAGCCGATCATGGGCGTGCGGTTCTGGGACCCCGAGGTGGAGATCGCCACCGAGGATGTGACGATCGGCTTCGACCAGGGCCGTCCGGTGACGATCAACGGCAAGGAGTTCGCCTCCGCTGTCGACCTGGTGATGGAGGCGAACGCCGTCGGCGGGCGGCACGGCATGGGAATGTCGGACCAGATCGAGAACCGGATCATCGAGGCCAAGAGCCGCGGGATCTACGAGGCGCCGGGCATGGCCCTGCTCCACGCGGCGTATGAGCGGCTGGTCAACGCCATCCACAACGAGGACACCCTCGCCCAGTACCACAACGAGGGCCGGCGCCTGGGTCGGCTGATGTACGAGGGCCGCTGGCTGGACCCGCAGGCGCTGATGGTGCGCGAGTCGCTGCAGCGCTGGGTCGGCGCGGCCGTCACCGGCGAGGTGACGCTGCGACTGCGGCGCGGTGAGGACTACTCGATCCTCGACACCACGGGCCCGGCGTTCAGCTACCACCCGGACAAGCTGTCGATGGAGCGTACCGAGGACTCGGCGTTCGGTCCGGTGGACCGGATCGGCCAGCTCACCATGCGCAACCTCGACATCGCCGACTCCCGCGCCAAGCTGGAGCAGTACGCCGGGCTCGGCCTGATCGGCACCTCCACCCCCGCCATCGGCGCCGCCCAGGCGGCCGCGACCGGGCTGATCGGCACCCTGCCCGAGGGCGGTGCCGAGGCCATCGCCTCGCGCGGCGAGGTCTTCGGCGACGACGAGCTGCTGGATCGAGCCGCGATGGAGTCCGGCACGGACTGACCAGCCCCGTCGGCCGGGCCTGTGCTAAGGGCGCCGGCCGACGCCCGTGGCCAGTTCGCGGGCCCGGCCGCCGGGCAGGCGCGAGGCCAAGGGGGCGGTGTCCGCGCCGGCTACCTGATACAGCCCGCGCACGAATTCGTCGACGGCCTCGGTCGCACTGCGGCCGGGGCTCCACTCCAGTTCGGTGCGCGCCCGGGTGGTGTCCAGCAGTGGCAGCCGCAGCACCGCGTCGAACAAGTCGGGGGAGGCCGGTACGAGGCGCAGATGCCAGGCCGCGGCCAAGGCACTGCGCAGCGGTCGCAGGGGGAGCCGCATCGTGCGTGCCCCGAGGAGCCCGGCGAGCTGGGCGGAGTCGATGACCGGGGCGGCGGCCAGGTTGAAGGCGCCCCGCACAGGGCGCAGGACGGCGCGGCGGTAGGCGTCGGCTGCGTCGTCGGTGTGCAGGGCCTGGAACCGCAGGCCCGGGATGTCGGGGAAGGCCGGGAGCAGCGCGGGCCGCGTCAGTCGCTGGGGCACCAGCGGGCCGGCGAAGAGCCGCCGCTGCTCGGAGGCCGATTCCCGTTTGAAGAGGAATCCGGGGCGCATCCGCACCACCCGGATGTCGGGGTTGCGCTCCTCGAAGGCGTCGAGGACCCGCTCCAGATAGGCCTTCTCCCGGCAGTAGGCGGCCCGGGGCCAGCCGTGGGTGGGCCACGACTCGTCCACGTACTCCTCCTTCGGGCCGGGGGAGTACGCGCCCACGGAGGAGGCGTGGACGAGGGCGGGGACGCCGCTGCGCGCGACGGCGTCGAAGACCCGCACACTGCCGTCGACGTTGGTCCGCCAGGTGGTGACCGGATCGTGCGTGGGCTGGAAGAGCCAGGCCAGGTGGACCACCGCGTCCGCGCCCTGGAAATGGGGCGCCAGATCGGTCCGGGGGTCCCCGATGTCCACGCAGGACCATTCCGTCTTGGGCACCGACAGCCTGCACGACCGCCGGGCCAGCCCGAGGACGGATCCGACGCGCTCGTCCTCGCTGAGCGCCCGGACGACGCTCGTGCCCACGTTGCCGGTGGCGCCGACGACGACCACCCGCAGCCCCGAGCGGTGACCGTCCGTGCCCTCGCGTCCCGCCATGACAGCTCCTTCCGGACCCTGCCCGCCCTGCTGGAGCGCAGCACGGCGCCCACCTCTCCACGACCCTCGGTTGCCGGGCACGCCCGGCTCAAACGCCCCGGTGCGCACCGTTCACTTCCGGGGCACCTCCTGTCCCGGCGGCAGCCGCTCCCTCAGCGCCGGATCGCCCTCCGCCGCTGGAGCGGAGGCGTCACGTCAGGAGCGTCAGGCTGAGCAGGCAGAGTGCGAAGGTCAGCGCGGTGATCAGCACGCTGACGGTCAGGCACATACGGCGCCGCAGCGCCTCGTGGGCGGTCGCGACCTCCGCCGCGCGCTGCTCAAGTGCTGTCTCGATCAGTTTCTGCGTCTGCCGGGCCAGGGCCTTTCGATCGCGCACATAGAGACGGATGACCTGTTTGCGTTGTGCCGACGTCAACCAGGGGAGTTCCGCCGCGAAACAGGCGGCGCCGTGCTGAGCGTTGTGTGTTTCGGTCTGCCGCAGCAGATAGCTTTCCAGTTCCGCGACCCCGCGTGCGGCCTCGTCCCGCTCGCCCGCACGCGGTGCCGGGTGCGCCTCGGACGAGGGTGGTCCGCCGCCGTGCTCACTGGTCATCCCGCCTCCCCAGGGGCGGAGCCACACCCTTTCCCGTCTCCACGACGTCACGGCGATCGATGTTCTCCACCTGGTCGATCTCGGAGATATGGGGGTGGTGGAGATCGAAGGCCGGGGATTCGGAGCGGACCCGGGGCATGGTGACGAAGTTGTGCCGGGGCGGTGGGCAGGAGGTGGCCCACTCCAAGGACCGACCGTAGCCCCAGGGGTCGTCGACGGTGACCTTCTCGCCGTATTTGGCGGTCTTCCAGATGTTGTAGAGGAACGGAAGGGTGGACAGCCCCAGGAGAAGGGCGCCGATGCTGGAGACGGTGTTGAGAGCGGTGAAGCCGTCGGCGGACAGATAGTCGGCGTATCTGCGCGGCATGCCTTCGGCGCCGAGCCAGTGCTGAACCAGGAAGGTCGTATGGAAGCCGGTGAAAAGGGTCCAGAAGTGGATCTTTCCGAGGCGTTCGTCGAGCATACGGCCGGTGAATTTGGGCCACCAGAAGTGGAACCCGCCGAACATGGCGAACACCACCGTTCCGAAGAGGACGTAGTGGAAGTGGGCCACGACGAAGTAGCTGTCGGTCACATGAAAGTCGAGCGGCGGGGAGGCCAGCAGCACCCCGGTCAGCCCGCCGAACAAGAAGGTGACCAGAAAGCCCAGGGACCACAGCATCGGGGTCTCGAAGGAGAGTGAACTCTTCCACATGGTGCCGATCCAGTTGAAGAACTTCACCCCGGTGGGCACCGCGATCAGGAAGGACATGAAGGAGAAGAAGGGCAGGAGGACCGCCCCGGTGGGAAACATGTGGTGCGCCCAGACGGTGACCGACAGGCCGGCGATGGCGATGGTGGCCCCGATGAGACCGACATAGCCGAAGATCGGTTTACGGGCGAAGACCGGAATGATCTCGGTGATCACGCCGAAGAACGGCAGAGCGACGATGTAGACCTCCGGGTGACCGAAGAACCAGAACAGGTGCTGCCACAGCAGCGGTCCTCCGTTTGCGGCGTCGTAGATATGGGCGCCGAACTTCCGGTCGGCCTCCAGGGCGAAGAGGGAGGCGGCGAGCACGGGGAAGGCCATGATGACCAGCACGCTGGTCAGCAGCACGTTCCAGGTGAAGATCGGCATGCGGAACATCGTCATACCCGGGGCCCGCATGCACACGATGGTGGTCATGAAGTTGACGGCACCCAGGATCGTGCCGAATCCGGACAGGGCCAGCCCCATCACCCACAGATCGCTCCCCAGATAGGGCGAGCGCACCTCGGTCGACAGCGGCGTGTACGCGAACCAGCCGAAGTCCGCCGCGCCCTGCGGGGTGAGGAATCCCGCCACGGCGATGAGCGAGCCGAACAGGAAGAGCCAGTAGGAAAGCATGTTGAGCCGGGGGAAGGCCACATCCGGGGAGCCGATCTGCAACGGCATGATCGCGTTGGCGAAACCGGCGAACAGCGGGGTGGCGAACATCAGCATCATGATCGTGCCGTGCATGGTGAATGCCTGGTTGTACTGCTCGTTCGACAGCAACTGCAGACCGGGACGTGCCAGTTCGATCCGCATGCCGAGGGCGAGAAGGCCGCCCAGCAGAAAGAAGACGAAGGCCGTGCACATGTACAGCGAGCCGATCTTCTTGTGATCGGTGGTGGTCATCCAGGCCACGACGATCGATCCGCGTTTGTGTCCGGCCCGCCCCGTGTTCCCGGACGACTCCTCGTCCACGGGTCGGTCAGTCGTTACCGCCACCTTGTGCCCTTTCTCCTGTCCGGCTGTCGTACAGCTGTCACCTGGTGCCCTGCGATCCGCCACGTCGATGTCGGGGAAGCGCAACGGGCACCACACTCAACGGCGCACAAAGGCCAGTAGACACGAAGAAAACGGACTTAACTGGATCATTCCTCTCATGGCGGATGAGTGGTTCGACGTGCCGGGAGGCCGGTGCGGAACCACAAGTAGCCGCTGCTGAGCCGTTCGAGTGCACACTTTCGGTGTGGGCTGCGGCCTTGCGGCTGCTGTGTTTGTGATACTGGCCGAAGAGGTCTGGGTCCGCAGACTCGGGGAGCGACCGCGGACCCGGCCCCTCGGCTCCCCCTACCGATCCACCGGCGTGCCGACTTGCCGATCCGCCAGGATGGGAGGTCAACAGGTGCGCGATCACCGGCCGAGTCTCAGACAGCGGATGGAGACGTCCGCGGGTGGGCGGGTCTGGCGGCACGGCAGCGAGTTCGAGTTGCTCCGCAGATCCATGAGCTTCGCCGTACTGGCCTTCGTCGCCATGGTGCCGTTGCTCGTCGTCGTCGCCGCGATCGACCCGCTCGACCGCGCCGGCTTCGAGCGGTGGATCATCAACGGTATGGGGCTGGAGGACTCCGCGGCGGCGGAGAGCGTCCGCGACCTCTTCTCCTCGCCGCAGCAGGTGATCGACACGACCAGTGTGTTGAGCGCCGTGCTGCTGGGCTTCTTCGGTGTGACCTTCGCGGCAAGCGTGCAGACGGGGTACGAGAAAATCTGGGATCTCCCACCCAGCCGCACCCGGCACAAGGTCTGGCGCCAGGTCGTGTGGCTCGCTGTTCTCACGCTGTACCTCTTCGCCGAGGTGGAGAGCGAGGAGATGCTGCGGTCAGGAGCGCCGCAGACCGCGGCCTACGTGGTACTGACGCTGGTGTTCGGGTTGCTCTTCTTCTGGTGGGCCCAGCACTTCCTGCTCACCGGCCGCATGTCCTGGTCCGCGCTGCTCCCGGGAGCGGTGGCCACCGTGGTGGGGCTGGCGGGCCTGCGAGGTTTCTCCTACTTCGTCTTCTCGCCGCTGCTGGTCAGCAGCACCCGTTCCTACGGTCCCGCGGGGACTCTCCTGATCGTCCAGTCGTGGTTCATCGGCGTGGGCTTCGTCGTCTACGGCGGATCGCTGTTCGGCCACCATGTGCACCGATGGACGACGCCTGCCGCACGATGAGCCGTCCTGGACGGTTTCTCCGCTCTCAGCCCGTCGCCCGCTCCGGCCAGTCGTCCGGGAGGCGGAACGTCGCCGCCAGGGTGCTCATCTGGCTGGTGAGCAGTGTCCGTGCCCGGTGGCCCATCCCGGCGGCTGGGCCGCGGCCCAGCCGAGGTAGGCGTCCGCGAGGAGTCACAGGCTCGTCCGGGGGCTGGTGCGCGCAGCGGTCATGGGCTTCCCCCGGTCCACCCACCGGCTACGGCGCAGCAGTATCCTGCCGCCGCCGCAACGCCGCGACGAAGCCACACACATCCCGGCCCGGCGAGGTGGCCCTCTCATGCGGACCGGGGCGCCGGGCCGGTCTCCAGCCCGGCGAGGTGGGAGGTGCCCGCATACAGCGGCCGGCCGGCGCGGTCGATCTCCAACCGGATCTCACCCGCCAAGTGCTGCTCGGAGAAGTCCAGGTGGTGCGGGGTCAGCGTGGGAATGGGCAGTCGCAGCAGTGGACTTCCCGCGCCCTCGCCGGTGAGGCGTACCCGGTAGCGCGGGCCGGCGGCCGTGAGGCACCAGCGGTCGGCCCGGGCGCCGCCGCGGACGATCGCCGCGGGGGGAAACAGCTCGATGCGCCGGTCGCCCAGGCCCAGGACCAGGCCCCCGACGGGCACCGTGGCGCGGCCCCTCCCCAGCAGTCCGCCGGCGAAGGCGACCCGGACGTCGGGGCGATCGAAGCCGTGGGCCTGGCCCCACCACCAGGCGGGAGGAAAGCCGCGCCCCCACGACTTCTCCGCGTACACCTGGCACCCCGTCAGGTCCCAGTGCTCGTCCCCGAGCCGCGCCGCGCCCTCGACCCGGGCGTCGAAGAGATAGGGGTGCCAGTAGTGGTTGAGTCCCGGTACCAACGAGAAGACACTCGCGGCGGGCAGGAAGGTACGACGCCGTGCGGGCGGAAGGAGGCTCACCTCAAGGTCCACGTCCGCGAGGGAGACCCGCAGCCGGTCCTGGGCGAAGGTCAGTGCGGAAGCGGCGTGTACGGCGAAGAGGTCGCTGTCCGCCCGCGCGCCGTCCAGCGTCGTCGACCGTACGAGCGAGAGGGGACTCGCGGCCACCACCACGGTCCCCCAGGGGCGGCCGGGCCGATGGTTGACGCCGCAGGCCGCCAGCAGCACCCGGCTCCGAGCGGTATCGGTGAACCGCCACAAGTAGCCCTCCATCGGCGACCGGTGCGAGGGCAGTGGATCGCCCCAGGGCAGGTCGGCGCCGGTCCTCCGCCACCAGTGACGGAGCATCCCTAGGAGCTCCGCCGTGTCAGATAGGTGGCCATGGCGGCGAACCGGCGGCGCGTGTGTTCGGACATCGGCACCGTCGCCAGCATCCGAAGGGCCAGCGCCGTCTGGTGTTCCGCCTCCCGCCGGGTGGCCTCCTCTCCGCCGGCCTCGCCGACCAGCCCCAGGATCTCGGGCACCACCTGAGGGGTGAGCGGGCTGTCCCTACGGCCGAGGAGTTCCCGCAATCGCGCAGCCGCGGGTGTCTCGGCGGAGAGCGCGAGGAGCACCGGAATGGTCTTCCGCGCCAGCAGCAGGTCGTTGCCCACGGGCTTGCCCGTACACCGCCGATCGCCCCACAGGCCGAGGATGTCGTCGGCGCACTGGAAAGCCACGCCCAGATGGCGGCCGAACGCGGCGAACCGTGCCACCTGCCGCGGCCTGCCGCCCGCGAGCAGGGCACCCAGCGCCGTCGCACAGGCCAGCAGCGCTCCCGTCTTGCCCTTGGCGGCAGCCCGGTACTCGGCCACCGAGACCGCCGACGGGCCGGCCCAGGGCCGCTGGACGAAGCTGAGGTCCCGCACCTGCCCGTACATGGTCGCGATGAGGGCGTGATTGAGCAGCGCGGCTGCCGTGCCCGAGCGCTCGTCGAGCGGCCTCAGCAGGGCGTCCATGGCCAGTACGTGGAGGCCGTCCCCCGCCAGCAGCGCCGGGCCGACGCCGAACCGCTTCCACAGCGCGGGCCTGCCGCGGCGGGTGGCGTCCCCGTCGGTGATGTCGTCGTGCACCAGCGTGAAGTTGTGCACCAGTTCGACAGCGACCGCTCCGGGGATCGCGCGCTCGCTCGGCGCGCCCAGTGCCTCGGCGGCGAGATACACCAGGGCGGGCCGCACCGCCTTCCCACTGTCCGGCTCCGGCGTCGACGCGGTGTCCGGGGCCCCGCCTGCACGCTCCTGCCCCGGGGCACCCAGGAGGTCGTCTTCCGGCCGGTGAGGGACGTCGTCTTCCGCACCGCTCGGCGACCGGTGCCATCCGAAGTGGTAGGCGCCGACCGGAGCCAGCGGACCGGGCAGGCGGCTGACGGCCTTGAGAAGTGCCGGCTGCGTCTGTCGGCGGGCGTGCTCGCACAGCTGCTGGGCGACCCGGATGTCGGCGGGAGTCGTCCCTGCCACGGAGGTCATGCCCGTTCCGCCTGCCCTTCGACCGGCGCCGGCTCTGCCGGCCGCGTCCGCGTCCCGTCCGCCGCCGTCGTCGTCGGACGCCGGGAGACCAGTGCGGTACGCGTCAGCCACCCCGCGAACACGACCGTGGTGCCCACGGCGATGACGATCCACGGGGTCGGCGCCGGTGTGCCCCGAAGCGCGAGATCGACCAGTAGCGCGATCATGGTTCCGCATGTGGTCAGCGGCAACTGCATGGACGCCCAGAAGGTGACGCCGTCGGCCTTGCGCGGCTCCGCCATCGCCCCGTTGAGCAGCCCCCGGAGCACATGGAGTCCGGCCGGAGCACAGGCCAGCTGGGCGACCGCCACCAGGAACGGCAGCTCTCCCGCCGCGGCCAGCGCCAGCACCCCGGCGTACAGCACGCCCTGGCCGGAGGCGTACAGGCGGGCCACTCTGATGGGGCCGAGAGCTGCGGCGAGAGTGTTCTTGCCGACGAGCCGGTCGCCCTCCATGTCGGCGAAGTTCATGATCAGACAGCGGAGCACCTGCAGCAGACAGACGACGGCGGTGCACCACAGCAGCAGTGCCGAGAGCCCGCCCGGCTGCAGCAGCGCGGCCAGCAGCGGCCCCATGCCGTACAGCACGGTCGCACACGTCACCTCCCCGAGCGCGCGGTAGTTCAGCCGGAGCGGCGGCGCCGTGTAGAACCACGCCAGGGCCATCAGCGCGACGGCGAGCAGCCGGGTGGACAGTGTCGGCATCGCGGCAGTGAGCGCGATGCCGACGAAGAGGGCCACGAAGGCGGAGGCGAGGCTCACCGTGGGGCTGAGCAGTCCGTCCACCAGAGTGCGGCTGCCACCGGTCCACGAGGTGGGGGAGGGGTTGGCCCGGTCGGCCTCCAGGTCGAAGTACTCGTTGCAAAAGTGCGTCATCAGGTGCGTCGACCAGGCGAAGCCCAAGGTGAGCAGATACCAGGGGAGTGAGAAGGCCCCGCCCGTGTGGACGGCGAGGGTGACACCGAACCCTGTGACCATCATGCTCTGGAACAGGAACTTGACGCGCGCCAGCTTCAAAAAGGCGGTCAGCGTCCCGGAGGCCGTGGCCCCGCTGGTCGGCTGAGGCGGACTCACGCTGCCTCTTTGGTGGCGACGATGATCCCGTGCGGGGTCCAGCCGGGTACGGGATGACGCTCGACAGCGGTGAATCCGGCGTCCCGCAGACACCGCTCGTGCACCCGCCAGGGGTAGATCATGCCGCCTTCGGCAGGCAGTGCGGCGAAGTAGACGCTGTCCAGCGCGGCGACGAGTGGGCCGTCCCCCTCGTCGTTCGACATGGAGTTGAAGATCACCACACGGCCGCCCGGTTCGAGGGCGGTGTAGGCCTTGCGCAGCAGCGCCGTGTTCTGCTCCGGTGTCCAGATGACGAGCTGATGGGCGAACAGCACACAGTCCATGCCGGTGGGGAAAGGATCGGCGAACATGTCGCCGGGCTGCACGCCGACCCGGTCCGAGAGCCCGGCCCGGGTGATGCGGGCAGCTGTCATCTCGGCCGAGGCCGGGATCTCCAGCACGGTGATCTGCAGGGCGGGGTTGTGCCGGGCCAGCGCGATGGCGTTGACCGCGTCACCGCCGCCGCAGTCCAGCAGCCGATGGGCGTTCCCCAGGTCCAGCGTGTGCACAAGGTGGCTGTTGGCCAACTCGGACCAGGACTTCATATAGCGGTAGAAGACCGACTCCAGCCGCGGGTTGCCGCTCAGTCGCTGGTAGAGGTCGGGCTCGTCCCCGGGGATGCGGCGCAGTCCCACATTGCTGTTCCGCCGCAGCGATTCGGTGAAGTCGGCCTGCCCCTCGTAGACGACGTGCTGCTCGAAGGCGACCGTGTCCTTGATGTTCTGCCAGGTGCCGCCGGCCCGCAGCGATGCCACCAGGTCGGCGACACGGTAGTGGCCGCCCTCCTTGACCGTCAGCCCGAGCGCGGTGCACCCCAGCAGCAGAACCGCGCAGGCCCGCTCCTCCAGTCCGAGCCGGGTGCGGATCTCCTCTTCCGGCAAGGGCCCCCGCTCCGCCAACAGGTCGAGCACCCCCAGCTCGCAGGCAGCGTTCAAATACTGGAAGGCGGCGTGACCGAACAGGATGAACGACAGGCGGTCCATGGTCAGCGGGGGCACCGACGGGGCGGCGACCTGGCCCACATCGCTCGGCCGCGTGGTCATCGAGGAGGTCACGTGGAATCCTTCTTCTCAGGGCTCAATACTCAGGATCATGGAGACGAACGCACAGCGGGGCCGCATTCCGCGGCCCGGCGAATAGGTGCCGCACATAGCCGGAGATAAGCGTCCGATGGGCCTGCGGCGTCAAATATTCACTTGGCTGAGTGACCGGACGGGGCTGACACACGCGTGGTGACCCGCGTGCTGCCCGGCGGCACGTAACGTCTCCCGCAGTGCGGCTTGGTTCCGCGCGGCAGCTCCACGCTGTCCGGCACCGCCGTGCCACGTGACGCAGTGCAAAGGACCTCGGTCATGGAACTTCAGGAAACCGTTCCCGCAGGAGAGGTTTCGCAGCCTCGGAAGGAAACCGCCGGGAAACGTCCCTGCGATCTACTGGGTATCGACCACATTCGGCTCTGCGTCGGTAACGCACGGCAGGCCGTGCACTTCTACGTCAACACCTTCGGCATGGAGGTGACCGCCTACCGGGGGAACGAGACCTCCCGCACCGGGCTCTCGGAGTATCTGCTCACCTCGGGGCGGGTGCGTTTCCTCATCACCGGCGGTGCCTCCCCGGACAGCGGCGCCGCACGGTGGGCCGCCACCCACGGGGACGGGGTCAGCGACGTCGCGCTCCAGGTGAGCAACCTGGACGAGGGTCTGGCATACGCGGCCGAGGCCGGCGCCACCGTGCTCCAGGAGCCCACGGTGCACACCGACGAGTCCGGCCAGGTCCGGACGGCCGCCATCGCCACGTACGGCGAACTGCGGCACACCCTGGTGGAGCGCGACTCCTACGACGGGCTCTTTCTGCCGGGTTTCGGCCCGCCACCCGTCGTCCCCAAGCCCTCGTCTCCGCTGCTCTTCCACCAGGTGGACCACACAGTCGGCTGCGTGGAACACGGTCTCATGGACAAGTGGGTGAATTTCTACCGGCGCGTTCTGGGCTTCACCACGATGGCCGAATTCGTCGGCGAGGACATCGCCACCGAATACTCGGCGCTGATGAGCAAGGTCGTCGCCGACGGCACAGGCAAGGTCAAACTGCCGCTGAACGAGCCCGCCCCCGGAAAGAAGCGCTCGCAGATCGACGAATACCTCCAGTACCACCGCGGTCCCGGAGTCCAGCACATCGCACTGGAGACATACGACATCCTGGCCGCGACGGACGCCCTGCGGGCAGCGGGAGTGGATTTCCTGACGACCCCGGACGCCTACTACGACGATCCCGAACTGCGGGCCCGCCTCGGGGACGTCCGGGTGGATGTCGGCGAACTGCGGGAGCGCGGCGTACTCGTGGACCGCGACGAGGACGGATACCTGTTGCAGATCTTCACCCGCCCCCTCGTCGACCGGCCGACGTTCTTCATCGAACTGATCGAGCGGCACGGTAGCCAGGGCTTCGGCAAGGGCAATTTCAAGGCCCTCTTCGAAGCGGTGGAGCGGGAGCAGGACCGACGAGGAAACCTCTGACCGCGAGCCGCTGCCATGCCACTGCCACGCCGCTGACGAACCGTCGACGAACCGCGGGTCCAGCCGCGGGTCGAACCGCTGTCGGACCAAGGAGCTGCCCATGAGCCGTGCGACCCTCGCGAAGCACCCGGACCAGGTCACACGCATGTTCGACGAAGCGGCCGACCACTACGACCGCACCAACACCCTGCTCTCCGGCGGGCAGGACAGGCTCTGGCGGGCCCGCGCCCGCGCGGCGCTCGCACTCCAGCCGGGCGAGACCTGTCTGGACGTCGCCTGCGGCACCGGCGTCTCCACCGAGGAACTCGCCCGGTCCGGCGCCACCGTCCTCGGCGTCGACCGGTCGCCCGGCATGGTGGCCCGCGGCGCCGCCCGCTCCCTCGACCTGCGGGTCGGCGACGCCTTGCAGCTCCCCTTCGAGGCGGCCGCATTCGACGCGGTGACCATCATGTTCGGCCTGCGCAACGTCGTCGACCCCGGCGCGGCGCTGCGGGAGATGGCGCGGGTGACCCGCCCCGGCGGACGGCTGGTCGTCTGCGAATTCAGCCACCCCACCTGGGAGCCCTTCCGCACCGTGTATCTGCGCTATCTGATGGGGGGCCTGCCCCGTATCGCCAACCGCGTCTCCAGCAACCCGGATGCCTACACCTACCTTTCCGACACCATCCGCGCCTGGCACGACCAGCCCTCACTCGCGGCACTGCTCCAGGAAGCGGGCTGGCAGCGGGTCGGCTGGCGCAACCTGACCGGCGGCATCGTCGCGCTGCACCGCGCCACGGCCCCGGCCCACGGCCCCGGGCCGCACAGTGCCGACCGGCACGAGGGCCCCCGCATGGAGCCCGCCGTATGACGGGGCCGCACCCCACCGCCCAGGTGCTCGTCGTCGGCGCGGGACCGGCCGGGTCCACGGCCGCCTACCACCTGGCCCGCCAGGGGGTCGAGGTGCTGCTGCTGGAGAAGTCCGGCTTCCCCCGGGAGAAGGTCTGCGGGGACGGCCTGACGCCGCGGGCGGTACGGCACCTCGTACGGATGGGCGTCGACACCACCGCTCCCGGGTGGTGCCGCAACCGCGGGCTGCGCTTCGTCTCGCGCGGAGTCACCCTGGAGGTGGACTGGCCGGAGGGGCACAGCTTTCCGGGCTACGGCCTCACCCGCACCCGCCACGACTTCGACCAGCTGCTCGCCGAACGGGCGGCTGCCGCCGGTGTCGTACTGCACACCGGGACGAAGGTGACGGCACCGCTGCGGGACGCGGCGGGCCGGATCACCGGGGTCAGCGCGGCCTGCGGTCCCGACGGGGTGTCACGGGACTTCTCGGCCCCCGTGGTGATCGCCGCCGACGGCGTCGCGTCGCGGCTCGGACTGGCCATGGGCGTCACCCGGCTGGGGAAGCGCCCCGTGGGCACGGCGGTGCGCCGCTACTACCGCAGCCCCGCCAAACACCAGGACCCGTATCTGGAGTCCTGGCTCGACCTGCGCCGAGCCGACGGCCAGATCCTGCCCGGCTACAGCTGGATCTTCCCCCTGGGCGACGGCAGGGTCAACGTGGGCCTCGGAGTCCTCAACGACTCCCGCACCGGCACCACCGACGTCCGTGCGATGCTCGCCCCCTGGCTGGAGCGGACGCCGCGGGAGTGGGGGCTGCACGGCGAGGAGCAGGCGGACGGGCCGCTGCGCGGCGCAGCGTTGCCCATGGGATTCAACCGGCTCCCTCACTACCACCAGGGACTGCTGCTGATCGGCGACGCGGGTGGCATGGTCAACCCGTGCAACGGCGAGGGGATCGCCTACGCCATGGAAGCCGGCGAGCTCGTCGCCGATCTGGTACCCCAGGCGCTGAGTCGGCCCCCGGGGCCCTCCCGGGAGCGGGTGCTGGAGCGGTACCCTCGGGAGATCGCCACCCGGTTGGGCCGCTATTACCGGTTCGGCCGCGTCTTCTCCTCGCTGATGGCGCGCCCGCTGTTCACCTCGCTGGTCACCCGGAACGCGGTCAGATCGCCGGTGGTGATGGGCGCCATGGTGCGGCTCTTGTCGAACCTGTCGGACCGCCCCGGGACCGACGCGGTGGACCACCTGGTCAATACGCTGGTACGGGTCTTCCCCCGGGACAAGGAGCTGAGCGGGCGTCCTTCGTGACCGTCAGGCGTCTGCGCCCGCGCCCGGACCGGCCACTGGCCCGGCTGATCCAGCGGGGTGCACTTGACCAGGCGCCCGCCGATTTGCCCCGGCTGAGCCCTGCAGCAGACATACGATGCCGGAGCAGGGCAGATGGTGGGCGACCACCCAGCAGCCGGACCGGGAGCAGCGATGCGCCAGACCAATCTCACCGAAGAGTCGGCCGCATACGCCGGCGCCCGTGAGGAGCTGCGACAAGCCGAGATCGCGCTGATGCGCCATCGCGAACGTGTGGCGGACCTGCGCCGCCGATTGCCGCTGGGACCCGTCGTCGATGACTATGTGTTCGAGGAAGGTCCCGCCGATCTGCACGCTGGTGACGCCCCGGTGCGGAGCGTGCGCCTGAGCGAACTGTTCACCGGGCCCGGCCGCGACCTGATCGTCTACCACTTCATGTACGGCAAGACGCAGACTGAGCCGTGCCCCATGTGCACGATGTGGCTCGACGGTTTCAACGCGGTGGCGCATCACGTCGCACAGAACGCCGACCTCGCAATCGTCGCGGCGGCCGACCTGCCCGCACTCCGTACGCACGCCCGGAACCGGAAGTGGACCGCTCTGCGGCTGCTCGGCGCCGGGTCCAGCACTTTCAAGTACGACCTGGGCAGCGAGGACGCCGAAGGCAACCAGGATTCGACGGTGTCGGTGTTCACCCGCGACGACAACGGAGCGGTACGCCACTTCTACTCGGCGCACCCCCGGATGTCCGACGACATCGACCAGCGAGGCATCGACCTGCTCAGCCCCGTGTGGCACCTTCTCGACCTCACCCGCCCGGGCCGGGGCGACTGGTACGCCGCACTCGACTACTGGAGTAGGTGACACCAGGCGGCGAGCCGGCAACTGGCGGGCCCGCGCCGGGAAATGATCGACAGAGTCCCTGCTATGGTGCGCCGATGTCATCGATCAGGCAGTTTCAAGTCACCTTCGACTGCAAAGAACCTGAGCGCGTCGCTCGCTTCTGGTGCGAGGTGTTGGGGTATGTCGTACCTCCGCCGCCGGAGGGGTTCGCCACGTGGGAAGAGTTCGACCGCTCCCAGCCTCCCGAGGAGCAGGGCTCGTGGTTCGGCTGCAGCGACCCCTCGGGGGTGGGCCCGCGACTGTACTTCCAGCGCGTACCCGAGGAGAAGGTGGCCAAGAATCGGCTGCATCTCGACGTACGGGTCGGCACCGGACTCGTGGGTCAGGAGCGCCTGGCCGCGCTCGAGGCCGAATGCGCACGACTGGTCGCACTCGGCGCGGTACGCGTGCGGCTGCTGCCCGCCGATGAGGAGAACGAGTCGTGCATCGTGATGCAGGACATCGAGGGCAACGAGTTCTGTCTCGACTGAGCGTCCCCGCGATGCCGAGCATCGCGGGGACGGCTCCCGCTACTCGAACCGATTCCGCAGCGGCGCTCCCGCCGCGAAGCGGTGGACCTGGTCGACGACGAGGCGTTCGGCACGGGGGCGGAAGGAGGCGGAGCCGCCCGCCACATGCGGCGTGATCAGCACGCCCGGGGCCGTGCGCAGCGGGTGGTCCGCCGGCAGGGGTTCGGGGTCGGTGACGTCGAGGGCGGCCCGCAGCCGTCCGTTCCGCACCTCCGCGAGCAGCGCTTCGGTGTCGAGGGTGCGGCCCCGGCCGACGTTGACGACGAGCGCGCCGTCCGGCAGTGCGGCCAGCTCCTCCTTGCCGACGAGTCCCACTGTGGCGGGCGTATCCGGCAGGACGAGCACTGCGATGTCGACGTCCGGCAGCAGCCGGGCCAGGTCGTCCGCAGGATGCACACGCTTGGCGGGACGGGCGCGGCGGGCGACCCGTACGACCTCCGCCTCGCACGCCAGCAGCCGCTTTTCCACAGCGGCGCCGATGGAGCCGTAGCCGATCACCGCCACCCGGCAGTCGGCGAGCGAGCGGGTGAAGTGCGGCTCCCAGCGCCCCGCGTGCTGGTCGGCGACCCACTGCGGCAGGTCGCGCTGGGCGGCGAGAACGAGGCCGAGCGCGTGCTCGGCGGTGCTGGAGTCGTGCAGACCACGGCCGTTGTGCAGCGCGACGCCCTCCGGCAGCAGCGGCAGCAGCTTCTCCACACCGGCGCTCAGCGACTGTACGGCCCGTAGCCGCGTCAGACGCGGAAGCAGCCGCTCCGCGCCCGGTACGGCATACGGCATCACCCAGAGGTCGACGCGCCCGAGCACCTCGGGTGGCAACTCGTCCTCGGGGGAGAGCCCGTCCCAGACGTGGACGCGGACGTTCGAGGGCCAGGGCCCGTGCCTCTCGTCGAGGCCGCTCCACGGCAGAAGGACATCGACGGTGTCGGGGGCGGTGCTCTCACGGTTGTCGGACATCTCGCTGCGGCCTCTCGTCGGTCGGGTCATGGGTTCGTGGGTCGTGAGTCGGGGTTCGCGGTCGCGGGTTGCGGTTCTGGCTCGTGATTCCGGCTTGTGTTTCCGGCTCGTGGGCCGTTCGTCGGGGCGTTGACCGGAGGTCTCGGGCGGGTGGCCGGCGGGGGCTCTGCTGCCCGGTCCGCGGGCGGTGGGCCCGGACCGTGGGCTCGGCCGCCTTCGGAACCATTGACCTGTACGCCACACGCTCGTAACGTCCTTCCCGCTCAGTGAAACACTTTCCATCCCACGGAAAAAAGGGGGTCCGGGAATGACAGTGGCGTCACCTCCCCGCACCGACGCCCGGGGATTCTGGTCCTCGGCCCGTGCCCGGTATCTGATGCCGGTCGCCTTCGTCACCTACTCGCTCGCCTATCTCGACAAGTCGAACTACGCGATCGCGTCGGCGGGCGGTATGGCCGAGGACCTGCATCTGTCCGCCGGTCTCGACTCGCTCATCGCGGCCTCCTTCTTCCTCGGCTACTTCTTCTTCCAGATCCCCGGCACCATCTACGCCGAGCAGCGCAGCGCCCGCCGCCTCATCGCCTGGTCGACGGTTGCCTGGGGCGTCCTGGCCGTGCTGCAGGGCGTCCTCAGCAGCCCCGGTCAGCTCATCGCCGTACGGTTCATGCTGGGCGTCGTCGAGGGTGCGGTACTGCCCTCGATGGTGATGCTGCTCAGCCGATGGTTCACCAAGGGCGAGCGAGGCCGGGCCAACACACTGCTGATCCTGGGCAACCCGATCACCGTCATGTGGCTGTCGGTCGTCTCCGGCTGGCTGATCGCGGTGACGGACTGGCGGATGATGTTCGTCGCGGAGGGCATCCCGTCCGTCCTGTGGGGTCTGCTCTGCCTGAAACTGATCAAGGACCGCCCGGACGACGCCCGCTGGCTGCCCGAGCCCGAGCGCCGGGAACTGCGCGCCGAACTCGCCGCCGAACACCGCGCCGCCGCCGGTACCCCAGCCACCGCAGCCGTCACCACCGCCGCCGAGGCGGGCGCCACCACCGCCGACGCCCCGCGCGCCACCGCCGACGAGTACCGCAAGGTGCTGCGCTCCCGCCCCGTGGTCATCCTGGCCGCGCAGTACTTCTTCTGGTCGTTCGGCATGTACGGCTTCATCTTCTGGCTGCCCGCCATCGTCAAGAAGGGCTCCGGCGAGGGCATCGGGACGACCGGGCTGCTGACGGCAGTGCCGTACGTCTTCGCCGCGCTCGCCATGCTGGTCAACTCCCGCATCTCCGACCGCAGCGGCCGACGCCGCGTCGCCGTGTGGCCATGGCTCGGACTGGGCGCCCTGGCCCTCTTCGGCTCCTACCTCGCGGGTCCCCACTTCCCGCTCGCCCTGACCCTCCTGGTCGTCGCGGGCCTGTGCATGTACGCCCCGTACGGCCCGTACTTCGCGCTCGTCTCCGAGCTGGCACCGGCGGGTGTCGCGGGCGCCGCGGTGGCCTGCGTCAACTCCTTCGGCGCGCTCGGCTCCTTCGCGGGCACCTACCTCGTCGGCTGGGTGCGCGGCACCTCGCTGGGCGACGGGGGCGCGTTCGGCTTCATGGCGGTGTGCACACTGATCTCCTCCGCGCTGATGCTGACCATCCGCGAGCCGCGGCCGGACGCCTCGGCCGCCCGGCCCACCGACGGTGCCGGTACGGTGAAGCCCGCGGTACGGGGATGATGTGCCGCACACGGTGGCGAGAGGCGAGGGAGCGGCGAGGGTGAGCGCACCGTCGGGCGACGACATGCTCAGCCGTGGTCTGCGGCTGTTGACCGTACTGGCCGACCACCCCGCCGGTCTCGGCGTCAGCGCCGTCGCCCGTACGGCCGGGCTCCCCGTCAGCAGTGCGCACCGGCTGCTGGGACGGCTGGCGGCCGACCGCTTCGTCGCATACGACGAGGACACCCGCCGCTATGCGCTCGGGGTCCGTGTCCTGGAGCTCTCCCGCGCCTTCCAGCGTTCCCCCGCCGGCTACTCGGCGGCGGCCGACCCGATGCGCCGCCTCGCCGCACGTACCGGCCTGCCGGCGATCGCCGGGATCCTCGACGGCGCCGACGTCCTGCTCGTCCTCACGGTCCAGGGCACCCAGCACCTCCAGCTGCGCAGTGCCGAGGGCACCCGCAACCCGTGGCACGCCACCTCCTTGGGCAAGGCACTCGCCGCGGCCCTCCCCGAGCGGGAGCGCGAGCGGTTGCTCGCGGGCGGTCTGCCGGCCGTGACGGACCGGACGCGTACGGAACCGGGAGCGCTGCGGGAGGAGCTGGCCCGGGTCGCAGCACGCGGCTGGGCGGAGGTCGACGAGGAGAACGAGGTCGGCGTCCGCTCGATCGCGGCCGCCGTCCCCGACCCTGACGGCCACGGGCGCCCCCGGCCGGCGGTGTCACTGGGTGCGACGGTCGTCCTGACCTCGGCGGAGGAGCTGCGCACTCATGTGCCCGCGCTGCTGGACTGCGCGGAGGAGATCGCGGCCGTCATGGGCTGACCGGCCTCCATCGCGGGAACTGTCGGCGCCGCCGGTGCCGCCCAAGGTGCCTCTTGTGCAGCCGGCGGTCAGCGCGGTCAGCGCGGTCAGCGACAGGTGTCGCCGATCGCCTGGTCCAGAATCGTCAGGCCCAGCGACAGCTCTTCCTCGGTTGCGGTCAGTGGCGGTGCCATCCGCAGCACCGAGCCCATACCGGGCAGCTGGACGATGTTCATGTGCAGGCCCAGTTCGAGGCAGCGCCGGGTGACCCGCGCACCCAACTCGTTGGAGCTCCGCTTCGTCTCGCGGTCGGCGACGAGTTCGAGGCCGGCCAGCAGGCCCCGGCCGCGGACGTCCCCGACGACCGCGTGACGGTCGGCGAGGGCGCTCAGGCCGTCGTGGAGGAACGTGCCGAGCGTCCGTGCGCGCTCGTCGAGCCTGTCGTCGATCAGCACATCGAGAACCGTGTTGCCGACCGCGGCCACCAGCGGGTCGGCGACGTGGGTGGTGAAGAACAGGTACCCGCGCTCGTGCGCCTCCTGTTCGATCTCGGCGCTGGTGACCACCGCCGCCAGGGGCAGCCCGGCACCGAGGGTCTTGGACAGGGTGAGGATGTCCGGGACGACACCGTCGCGCTCGAACGCGTACCAGGTCCCGGTGCGGCACAGGCCGGTCTGGGCCTCGTCGAGGATCAACAGCATGCCGCGCTCCCGGCATTTCTCCCGCAGGGCGGCGAAGTACCCGGCCGGCGGCTCGATGATGCCGCCTGAGCTGAGTATCGGTTCGACCAGACAGGCGGCCAGGCTGCCGGTCGACTGGGCGTCGATCAGGTCGAAGGCGAAGTCCAGCTGACGCCGCCAGTCCAGCGAGCCGTCGGCCGTGGTGAAGTCGGGCCGGTACGCGTTCGGCACCGGGAGGGCGAAGTTTCCGGGAGCGCCCGGGCCGTACCCCTTGCGCCCCGCGCTGTAGGTGGCGGAGGCGGCGGCCTGCGTCATGCCGTGCCAGGACCGTGCGAAGGAGACGATCTCATGCCTGCCGGTGACGAGTTTCGCCATCCGGATCGCGGCTTCGTTCGACTCGGCGCCGGTCGTCAGCAGCAGCGCCTTCTCCAGCGGCGCGGGCAGGGTGTCGGCCAGCCGCCGGGCGAGGTCGACCACCGGGCGGCTGAGCATGCCGCTGAAGAGGTGGTCGAGGGTGCCGATCTGCCGCTGGACGGTGGCGACGATCCGCGGGTGCGAGTGGCCGAGGATCGCGCTCATCTGCCCGGAGGTGAAGTCCAGGAGCTTGCGGCCCTCGGCGGTGAACACGAAACTCCCGGCGGCGCGGTCGATGATCTCGCGGGTGAACTCGCCGCCGTAGCGGACGAGGTGCTTGTCGGCATCGGCCCAGAAGGTTCCGGCGGACGGTGCGGCGGTGGTCGAAGCAGCCATGCCCCGACGGTAAGGCGCAGCCGAGCGACACGTCCATCAAACAATTCCGGCTGTCCTGTTCGGCAATTCCGTACAACAATAGCCATGTGATGAACCCCTGGAGACTGCGGCTGCTGAGCCGGCTGGACACACTGGGCACCGTGCGGGCGGTCGCCCAAGCCGCCGATCTGAGCCCGTCCAGCGTGTCTCAGCAGCTCGCCGTGCTGGAGACCGAGACAGGCACCCAACTGTTGGAACGGACGGGACGCCGGGTGCGGCTGACCCCGGCCGGTCTGATCCTCGCGCGGCGGGCGCGGGCCGTCCTCGACCACATGGAGACCGTCGAGGCGGAACTGCGCGGGTTCGGCGAAGAACCGGCCGGGCTGGTGCGTCTGGGGGCGTTCCAGAGCGCGATCCACACCATGGCCGTGCCGGCGGTGACCCGCCTTGCGCGCCAGCATCCGCACCTCGACGTCGAGCTGCTGCAGCTGGAGCCGCACGAGAGCATGCCCGCGCTGCGGGGCGGCGACGTGGACATCATCATCACGACCACGGACTTCGACGAGTTGCCGTTGGGGCCGGACCTCGATCTCGTACCGCTGGCCACGGACCCGATCCTGCTGGTGGCGCCGCCCGAGCACCCTGCGGCCGGGCGTGGCCCGGCGGATCTCGCTGCCTACGCGGACGAGCCGTGGGCGCTGGACATACCACAGTCCTACATGGCGAACCTCGCCCTGCGACTGTGCCGCCAAGCACAGTTCGAGCCGCGTGTGGTGTGCCGGTTCAGCAACTACATGATGACCTTGCAGCACGTCGAGGCCGGGTTGTCGATCACGCTGCTGCCCGGGTTGGCGGTCGATCGCCGCTATCGCGTCGCCACCAGGGAACTGGCGGCTCCTGTGAGGCGCACGATCACGGCGGCGATCCGCCGGGGCTCACCGACCCGCGCGGCGGTGCATGTGGTGCTGGACGCGCTGCGCCACAACCAGGACCACGACCAGGACCACGACCGCGATCAGGGCGCGGACCACGAGGGCCGGGCCCAGAGCCAGGACCAGGCCCAGAGCCAGGGCCTGACGCCGCTCGATGACGAGTGATCCGGCCCTGTCGAGTCGGCCGGGTTCCTCGCCGGTCTGCGGTCCGATGCGGCGGTGCCGAGCAGGGGCGCACCGTCGCATCGGACCGGTGGGGCAGGAAGGTCAGGCGGTGTGCAGGGTCAGGCCGTAACGATTGAGGATCTCGTTGACGGGCTGGTACCAGGTCTCGCCGCCGCTGCTGCAGTTGCCCCAGCCGCCGGAGGTGACGCCCTGGGCCTGGTCGCCGCTGATGAAGGAGCCGCCCGAGTCGCCGCCCTCGGCGCACGCGCTGGTCTTGGTCATCTCATGGACGGCGCCCTGGCTGTAGTTGACGGTCTCGTTCTTGGCGAGCACGGTGCCGCAGTGCCAGTGGGAGGTCGACCCCGAGCGGCAGATGGAGGCGCCCACCGGGGCCTCCGCCGAGCCGCGGACGAGTTGGTCGGAGACCGTGCCCCAGCCCAGGACGACAGGGACGGTCCACCAGCCGTTGCCGACGTTGACCCATGCGTAGTCGTTGCCGGGGAACGATGAGCCTTGGAAGTTGCCGATGTACGAGCGGTCCCAGCCGTTGACCGCCTGGCCGGTTCCGCCGCAGTGGCCGGCCGTGACGAATCCGCCGTGTACCGAGAAGCCTATGGAGCAGCGGACGTTACCGGTGTAGTAGGGGTCGCCACCGACCGTGCCGGCGGCGAAGGTCTCGGGGGCGTGGTCGGTGGTCCGTACCGTCAGCGGGCCTGCTTTGCGAGCCCGGGCCAGGAAGTCCTTGACATCGTTGTCGGATCGCTTGTCGGTGAGGACCTCGACGACGACCCGGTTGGTCTTCCAGTCGGCGCGCCAACTGGTCACGCCGTCGGGTGCGTCGAGTGCGTCGATCCGCTTCTTGGCGGCGTCGAGCTGCCTCGCGCTGCGGTCGGCCAGTTCGACGGTGGCGCCGGTGGCCCGTACGGCTGCGGCCTTGTTGCGGTCGGCCACCGCGACGGTCAACTTCTGGCTCTTCGGGGTGAACCAGGAGCCGGCGTACGCGGACCCTGCCGCTCGTCGCGCCTTCTTCTCGACGGCGGTCGCACGCTTCTCCGCGGCCAGCCGTGCTGCGGCCTGCTGCTTGCTGAGACCGAAGTCCCGCTGCATGGCGGCGAGTATGCCGTCGGAGGCGGGAGCCTTCTCGCTCTGTGACTCCGCGCCTGCTGCCGAGGCCGGGAGGAATCCGGCTGTCACAAGTGCACCGCTGAGCAGCAGCGCGGACAGGATGGCACGCGGGGTTCTGGTGCGTCTCATGGGATCGGCCTTTCGTTGTTCCAGTGTGGTGGGGGTGGAACAGCAGAGCCTGGGAGCGGTCCCGGGACATGCCGCTGCGCACCTTAACCAGGGATCATGAACAGGTCCATGCCAATCGCGGTGTCAACCCCCCTGACGCGCCCCGTTCGTTGCGGACGGCAGGGGAACCGGGAGAAGAGGGCAACCTCCGGGCCCGCGCAGCGGTCACCTAGATGCCCGAAGTGGTCGGGCCTGTGAGCGGAAGGACCACCGCCGTGTCCCATGAACCGCGAAAGGCCGTCGTCGCGGCGGTCGCCCTGTCCTTCGCAGCCGCGCTGCTCGTCGGATGCTCCTCCGGGGACGACGACGCGGCGAACGGCGCCCGGAAGAAGGCCCCCGAGACGTCGGGGGACGAGCACACGCCCGAGAACACCCGGTCCGCGCGACCCCCGCTCGGCAAGGCGGCGCTGAAGAAAGCGCTGCTGCGCAAGGGTGAGGTCAAGGGCGTCGATGTCGAACCCCTGCCGGGCGACGAGGCCACGGCCCGGCTCGCGCTGGCGGGAGGCGGCGCGAAACCCGCGGCATGTTCGCCGCTGGTCCACATGGCCGCACACACCTCGGTGCCCGCGCCGGAGTCCCGTGGGGCCGTCACGACCAGCCGCGACGACGGACTCGTCACCTCCGTCGGGTTGCTGGGCCACAGGGAGGGGGACGCGGCGAAGATCGTCGCGGATGTCGAAGCGGCGGTGAACAAGTGCACCGGCGGATTCCGGGACGAGGCCGGCAGCTACCAGGACGTCGTCCCGCTCCCGGACCCCACGGAGGGCGACGAGGGGGTGTCCTACTCCATGAAGAGCACCGTGGACGGCCAACGTATGCCTTTGACCTTCACCGTTGTCCGTTCCGGCTCCACACTCGCCATCTTCTTCGGTACCAACCTCATCGAGCCGGACAAGACAGAACCCGCCCCTGAGGTGCTGCGCGCGCAACTGGCCAAACTGCCCGACTGATCTCGCCCGGCAGCCGCCGCCGACGAGCGGCGGCTTGTTGCCGTTCCACCCGGGGTTGTGCGCCCCGGGCCCGGTGACCGGCCGGACACCGATATGGGCCCGGTCGTCGACCGGGAGCAGGCGCTGCGCATGGACGCGCTGGTCGCCGAATCGGAGGCGTACGGAAAGATCCTGGTACGCGGCGGCCTGTTGCGGCCGGAGGGGGCCGACGCCCTGCTGCGGCCGTCCCTGGTCGAGATCGAGGATGTGGACGCGCCGCTGGTGCAGCGCGAGGTCTTCGGCCCCGTCGCGACGTTCGAGGTGTTCGGGGACGAGGCCGACGCCGTGCGTCGGGCCAACGCCACCGAATACGGCCTCGCCGCCTCCGTGTGGACACGGGATGTCGACCGGCCGCTTCGGGTGGCCCGGCAGCCGGACGCGGGCACGGTATGGACCAACACCTGGGCCGTCATCCGCGATCAGATGGAGGAAGGCGGCTTCGAACAAAGCGGCATGGGACGGCTCAACGGGCCGCGTGCACTGATGGAGTTCCAGGAGATCAAGCACCTGGTGCACAACGCGTAGCCACCGCTGCGCTGCCGCGGAAAGGCGTTTGACGCGCAACGCCGCCGGTGTTCGGATGACGTCCATGAGCGCAGCGCAGATGCGTGACGGTGCGCATCCCGTCGACGTCGGACTTGTGCGGCGGTTGATCGCCGGACAGTTCCCCCAGTGGGCGGGGTCGGCGGTGGAACGGTGGCCGTCCGGCGGGACGGTCAACGCCATGTACCGGCTGGGCGACGAGATGGTCGTACGGCTGCCGCTGGCACGGAACGGTGCCGGGGACGTGCTGCGGGAGCAGCAGTGGCTGCCGCGACTGGCACCCCGTCTGCCCACGGGCGTCCCCGAGCTGCTGGGAGCCGGTGAGCCCGCCCACGGGTATCCATGGCCGTGGGCGGTGTACCGGTGGCTGCCGGGGGAGCACCCCCAGGAGGGCGCCCCGGGTGACGCCGTGGGCCTCGCCGAGGACCTGACCGCATTCGTGGCGGCGATGCGCGGCATCGACCTGCCGGCTGGACCGAAGGCACACCGAGGCGGCCCGGTCGCGTCGCTCGACGCGGAGACCAGGGAGGCGATCGAGCAACTGCGCGGCATCCCGGAGGAGGGCGTCGACTGCGACGCCGCGACTGCCGTATGGGAGGACACGCTCCGGGCGCCCGGATGGACAGGGCCGCCGGTGTGGCTGCACGCCGACCTGATGCCGGGCAATCTGCTGGTGGACGGCGGCGGCAGGCTGACTGCTGTGATCGACTTCGGGTGCGCGGGGGTGGGCGACCCCGCCTGCGACCTGTTCCCGGCGTGGAACCTACTGCCGACCGACGCGAGGGAGGTCTTCCGCGCCGGGCTCGGCGTGGACGACGCCACCTGGCGTCGTGGCCGGGGGCGGACACTGTCGCAGGCGCTGATCGCCCTGCCGCACTACCGCAAGACGAACCCCGCGATGGCGCGCAACGCTCGACACGTGATCCGGGCGGTGTTGGACGAAGGCTGAGACGTCCCACCGTGTGACAGGTCCCGCGGGAGACCACCCGCCGATGGCCGTCACCAGCACGCTGTCCCGCTGCGGACGGCAGCCTCGTCGTCCGACTGCCCGGCAGGCGGCAACGCCCCGAGCCGTCGGCCGGACGAAGCCGAACGGGTCACCAGCCGTACGCCGTATTCACCCGTTGAGCCCCGGCGAAGCAATCGGGTAATCATGGCGGTCGGCTGACGTGTCTCCGGATGGGCGCTTCCGGCCCTGGCTCATGGTGGTGCTGACTCGCCATGGCTAAGGGAGTGATTCATGAGTCGCACTGTGAAACACCGGAGGCGCTCGGGGCGGCGAACAGGCGTCTCACGCGTGGTGCTGGCCACCTCGGCACTGCTCTCCT
The DNA here is from genome assembly GCF_018070605.1 of Streptomyces sp. B15. Classification (NCBI taxonomy): domain Bacteria; kingdom Bacillati; phylum Actinomycetota; class Actinomycetes; order Kitasatosporales; family Streptomycetaceae; genus Streptomyces; species Streptomyces sp. B15. Next base: position 76,561 of record NZ_JAGPXJ010000012.1, on the reverse strand, counting down.
TGGGGGTGACGGCATCCGCCCCGGCAGCGTCGGCACAGGCTGCCTTCCCCCAGCGGAACACATCCGCAGAAAGCACACCGCGCCCCGGCGGCACGGGCAGCGGTACACCCCCCGCCATCAGCTGGCACAAATGCGCCGACGACTGGGATGTGGGAAGCAAGTGGAAGTGCGGCACGCTCGAGACGCCGCTGGACCACAGGGACCCGAGCAAGGGGACTCTGAAACTGGCGGTGGCGAAACTGCCCGCCGACGACCCCAAGAAGCGCATCGGCTCCCTCATCATGAACCCCGGTGGCCCCGGCGGCTCCGGCATCGAGGACGCGGACAGCGAAGGCTGGCCCACCTACGCCACGAACGAGGTCACCAAGCGGTTCGACCTGGTGACATATGACCCGCGCGGGGTAGGGCACAGCAGTCCCCCGCTGAACTGCAAAAGACAAACTCCGCGCCCCCGCGTCCTGCAGGAAGCCGACACCGAGCACGAGAGCCCGCGCACCGAGCAGGAAATGCTCGACCAGTTGAAGGACAAGGACAGCACCGGTGCCGACTGCGTGAAGAACGCCGGCTGGCTCGTTCCGTACATGTCCACCGTCGACAACGTCCACGACCTGGACAGACTCCGCCGGGCCGTCGGGGACGCGAAGCTCAACTACCTCGGTATTTCGTACGGCACGACCATCGGCGCCGTCTACGCCAACATGTACCCCAAGCGGGTGCGCTCGCTCATCCTGCACGGAGTGGTGGACGCCAGGACGCAGATGAACAACGCCGCCGCCGTCAGCCTGTCGGAGGCGAAGGGCGGTGAGAAGACCGTCAAGGCGATGTTGAAGGCATGTGACCTGGACGCGAAGCACTGCGCGTTCCACGGGCACGCGGAAAAGAAGTTCCACCGCCTCGCGCACCACTTGGGCGCCGCACGCTCGTCCAACGCCGCCTCGACCGACACCTGGAACCGGTTCGTCGACCTCGCGTACGCCTTCAAGGCACCCGGCAGCGCCGGAAAGGCGGCGCAGGGCCTGCAGCGCCTCTACGAGAAGACCTTCCCCCCGGCCAAGGGCGTTGCCGCCACCAAGAACGCGGAACCGGCGAAGAACGACCCGCCGGAGAACAACAACGAGGAGGACGTGCTCGAAACGACTGACTGTCTCGACCTTCCTCCGCTGCCCGAGCAGTACGGGCCCTGGCTGAAGCGCTTCAAGAAGGCACGCGCCGAGGCGCCCGTCTTCGGGCCCGCAGAGGTCGTCACGGACATCACCTGCCGCGATTGGCCGGAGAAATATCGCGCAGCGCTGCCCCGCCACACCGGTCCCTGGGACAGGGCGAAGACGCCCATCCTGGTGATGAACCAGCAGTCGGACTGGTCCACACCCCTCAGGTGGGCCCGGAACATGACCCACGCCCTCGGTCAGCGCGGTCTCGTCGTCATCAACGGCTTCGGACACGGTGTTCCCACCGACTGCAGCCGACGCTGGACCCAGAACCACCTGCTCCACAGCGCGGTCCCCACCGGCACGGTCCGGTGCGACGACGGCAACACCACACCCTTCAGCCGCAAGGGGGCCGGTGCTCGCCGGCCGTGAGCCACGTCGACTCGGTGAGCGGGGCCCGACGACTGATCCCCCTCGGGCCCCTCGGACCGCGGGCCGGGAGACTTCCGCTCACCGGTTTCACGGGGTGCGGGCGGGCCTGCGCAGAGCGAGCAGGGCGACGTCGTCGTCGTTGTCGGCGGGCCGGACGCGATTGAGCAGCAGATCGCAGAAGGTGTCGAGAGGACGGCGAGCCAGCGCGGCGGCGTGCTCGCTCAATCGATCAAGCCCCTCATCAAGGGAGTGGCCGCGCGATTCGATCAGACCATCGGTGTAGAAGACCAGGGTCGACAACGGGGGAAGGTCCACCGCCGCGTCCTGCCGCGAGGCCGGGAAGTCCGCACCGATCAGCGGGTCCACGACGCTGTCCAGGAACCGGGCCCGCCCGTCGTGCGTGACCAGGAGCGGCGGCGGATGTCCGGCATTCGTCCAGCGCACCTGACCCCCCTGTCGGCCCTCGGTATCGCTTTCGACCCGGGCGAAGACCAGCGTGGCCAACGACGCGTCGGTCATGTGCTGCACGGCCTGGTCGAGCCGGTCGACCACGGCGCTGGGCGGCTCCTGGTAGGACCAGGCGTAGGCGCGCAACATGTTACGGACCTGCGCCATGGCAGCCGCCGCGTCCGCGTCGTGCCCCAGGACGTCACCGGTGGCCACAGCAAGATTTCCGTCCTGGAGGAAGAAGGCGTCGTACCAGTCGCCCCCCACCTCCGAAGCCTCCGGCGCGGCCACATACCGGGCCGCCATCTCCAGCCGGGGCTCTCGGGGCAGCTGCGGCAGCAAGTGCCGCTGCATGGTCTCGGTGACCCGCCGCTGCCGCTGGAACAGGCGTGCGTTCTCCAGCGCCAGGCCCGCCCGGCGCGCGATGTCCTCCAGCAGGGACAGGTCGGAGAAGCGCTCGGCCCGCTCGGCCTGACCGAGTGTCAAGGCGCCCAGCACCTCCCGCACCCCCCGGATCGGGGCGATGGCCGCCGAGTGCATCCCGGTGGCCTCGAACAGCTTGCGCTGTGCCACCGCGATCCCCGCATCCGGCGGCCCCTGATACGTCTCGGGCACCGCCAGCGTCGACGCCGCTCCCCGCAGCGCCCGTGAAAGCGGCATCACGGACTCCTGGGGGAGGGGAGGCATTGGCCCCTGCAGGTCCTTGCGGTCGACCAGGCGGTCGCCCTCGTGGTGCACCACGGCGGCACGCCACACCTCGTCGCCTTCGGTGAGCAGATCGATGACGGCCCAGTCCGCCAGGCGGGGCACCAGCAGTCGCGTGAGCCGGTGCAGCGCTTCATGGACGTCGAAGGTCGAGGTCAAGGAGGTGGTGGTCTCGGCCAGCAGGGCCAGCCGATCCAGCTCCGGCAGCGTCACTTCCGCGGGACGCTCCTGTTCGCCGGTGCCGTCATCCGGAGCGCCCGTGTAGAAGAGCACCATCGCGCCGTCCGTCTCCGCACTGATCCGGCACGGGGTGATGAACCAGCAGACCGGCAGCAGCGTGCCGTCCCCGCGCTCGTACCAGCCGAGTTGCCCCTGAGCCGGCCGAGAGCTGTGGAAGGCCCGTTGGAGGGGGCAGCTGCTCCGCGGGATCGTGTGCCCGTGCCGGTCGCGATGGAGCCGGTCGTGGGCGTCCTGGTCGAGCAGATCCGCCGCCTCGACACCGAGCAGGGCCTCTGCCTCGCGATTCACTTGGACGATGCGTGCCTGCTGATCCAGCAAGAGCATCCCGGAGGAGCACACCTCGGGCAACCCGTGCGGGGATCGCTGACCGCCCTGGCCGTCCTCTCCTGAGACCATGATGTGCGACTCCTCGACCCGATCGTTCCCGCCTCGGCGTGATGATCGCCCCCGCCGCCGACGAAACGTCGACGGCGCGCTGCCACCATCACCCATCTCCACCCGACCATGGCCGGGCCCTCGCTGCCTTCCGCCATAAGAAGGCATCCGGGTGCAATACGCGAGAGGTGGAGCAAGACGTCGTACGGACTCGACAGCGGTGGCGTCCCAGGCGACCGGGCACCGGGGCGACTTCGGGCGTGGGCGGCCGTCGCGGGGTGGGCGAGCCGTCGTCGGTCACGGCTTCGCCGGACGGGGGAGGCGTGGGGCATGGGCCGGCCTGGGTAGGCTGCGCCCGGACGGACTCTCGAAAACGGACTGTCGAAGGCGATACAGGAGAGCTATGCGGCGCAAGGGGTGGTGGGGACCGAAGGCGCTGGCGCTGGCCGTACTCCTCACCGCGATGGGCTGCTCGCCCTCGGACACGTCGTCGCCGGGGCAGGACAAGCCGTCCGCCGACGAGCCCTCAGCCGACGGGGAGAACCCGGGTGGCGAAGGGCGCTTGCCCGGCCTGCCGACGGCTGCGAAGGCCCGGCAGCAGCTGGACGAGCTGGAGGTCGCGGCGCACCGTTCGATGTCCGGCTACAGCCGTGAACGGTTCCCGCACTGGAGCGCGCAGGGCGACAGCTGCGACACCCGGGAGAAGGTCCTCGCCCGCTCCGGCACCGATGTGGAGCGGGACGAGGAGTGCCGGGCGGTCTCCGGCCGTTGGACCAGCCTCTACGACGGCAAGAAGGTCAGCGACGCTTCCGAGCTGGACATCGACCACATGGTCCCGCTCGCCAATGCCTGGCGCTCCGGGGCCGACTCGTGGCCGCAGAAGAAGCGCGAGGCGTTCGCCAACGACCTGACGCACCCCCAGCTGTTGGCGGTGACCGCGTCCACCAACCGGACCAAGGGCGACCAGGGGCCCGAGGAATGGCAACCCCTGGTGAAGGCCACCTGGTGCGTCTACGCCCGCGCCTGGACCTCGGTGAAGGCCACCTACCAGCTGACCGTCACACGCGCGGAGAAGAACGAGCTCGACGACATGCTGGCGACCTGCAGCCGATGACCAGCCGTGACACCGACCGCGCTCCGGGCCGGTACGAGGACCGCGTCCAGGCAGGGCCGGGCGGGATCATGACCGACGAGGTGGGGGTCATCACCGGCGACGTGACCGTGGTGACCCGGTCGGCGCCCGGCGGACGGGCAGCGGTCGAGGTCCAGTACACCGGCGCGGAGGAGTGGTACACCCTCACCGGCAGCCCGGCGCCGCTGCCTCGCGAAGGGCTGGCCGCCCTCCACGCCCAGGTCGTCGATCTGCTGCGGCGGGGCGGCGGCGCCCGAGCCCCCCGGTGAGCACCTGCCGGACCGGCCCGGCACCATCTCCCCATGCACGAGCCGGGTGACGCTCCCCGGCCCGGGCGCCAGCGGGCTGCCGGTGCCGCAAGAGACCGTGGAACCGGTCCCGCGACTCCCACCCGGCCCGGCTTCGTGTCCTTCGGCGGCAACGGCTCCAGCCGGGCACGCTCACACCACCGACCCTTGACCGGTCCGAGAATCAGCGACGGTCTTCGAGCTTCAGATCGCCTGTGGCCACCTTGCGGATGTGGTCACTGGCGAGCATGTCGTGCGGGAAACCGAGTCCTATCGCACTGACCTCGTGCAGACGGGCCAGCTGGGCGGCAGTGAAGTCGACCTCCAGGGCGCCCAGATTGTCCTCCAGCTGCGCGAGGGTGCGGGCGCCGATGATGGGTGTCGTCACGCTCGGATTCTGCAGGGTCCAGGCCAGCCCGACCTGGGCGGGTGTGCGGCCCAGCTCCGAGGCGACCTCCTGCACGGCATCAGCAATGGCAAGGTTGCGAGGAATTCGCACGGCTGTGGGCCGAGCAGGACATCAAGGTCAACGGCCGCGGGCACAAGGTGATGCGGCATCCCGACGCCGGTGTGATCTCGGTGCATGTCGAAGTGCTCGTGCCGCTCCAAGACCCGGACCAGCGATTGATGATCTTCCGCGCCGCGGACGACCGGAGCCGGTCGGCATTGGAGCGGTTGTCCGCACAGTGATGCCGAACGGACCTCAAGGGTCCGCACGGTGACGGAGCGTCCTCGACGCTCCCGGCCCGTGGCCACGAAACGCCTCCGTCGGTGGCCCGTCGCGAAAGATCGAGGAGCTCAAGGGGACAGTCCCAGTTCGCCTGCGCGCAGCCCGGCCTGGAAGCGGGAGTCGGCCTTCAGCGTGGCCATCAGCTCGGCCACGCGCCGGCGATAGGTGCGGAGCGAGACGCCGAGCCGTTTGGCCGCCGACTCGTCGGTCAGTCCCGAGCCGAGCGCTTCGAGGATTCTGCGACGTTCCATGTCCAGGTGGGGGACGTCGCTGCGCAGATAGGTGCCGAGATCGACAGCAGTGTGCCAGATCGCCTGGAACAGCGAATGGACGCTGTCGACCAGGACCCGCGACGTCGACACGGTGTACTCCCGGCCGACAGGGGTCTCCTGGCCGGCCAGGATCACCACGCGCCGGTCGATGAGGATGGTCTCGTGCGGCAGCGGAGAGCCGCTGATCCGCACGAGAGCCCCCATGTTCTGCACGGACCGCAGGTGGGCGCGGGCCTCCTCATCGGCGAGCGCCACCGGGCTGAGCAGCTTGCGAGGGGCGAGATCCGCGGCAGCGCTGCTGCGCACCCGGCCCTGGACCGCTGCCCTGGTTTCCGGCTGCGACCAGGTCCTCAGGTCTCGGGCGGCGCACAGGAACTCGTTCTGTACGGAAGCGAAGAGATGACCGGCACGCGCGACCAGCTCCTCGTCCCCTCGGACTGAAAACACCTGTTCGTTCCGCACTTCGCCAGTCTGGCAGCAAATGGCCATCCGCTCGCCCGGCACGGTGCAGGTGGACACCATCGAGTCATGACGAGCAGAACCTTCTCCCTCGGCGGAGACCTGACCCTCAACCGGCTCGGCTTCGGCGCGATGCGCCTGGCGATGAGCACCTTCACCGGTCCGGCACGAGCCCCCGAGAGCGGCATCGCCGTGCTTCGGCGCGCCGTTGAACTGGGCGTGAACCACATCGACACGGCCGGCTTCTACGGCAGGGGAACGGTGTGGGCCAACGAGCTGATCCGTACGGCACTGACCCCCTACCGTGACGATCTGGTGATCGCCACCAAGGTCGGGCCGCTGCTCGGTCCGGACGGTGTGCCGAGCGGCCAGGCGACGCCTGACCAACTGCGCGGATTGGTCGAGGCGGATCTGCGTGCCCTTGGGCTGGACCGGCTCGACCTGGTCTATTTGAGGGTGGGCGGGGTCACCGGGCCGGACGGCGAGTCGATCGCCGACCGGTTCGCGGTGCTGGCCGAGCTCCGGGTGGAGGGGCTGATCCGGCACCTGGGAGTCAGCAACGTTGACGCTGCTCAGTTCGCCGAGGCGCGGGCGATCGCGCCCGTCACGGCGGTGCAGAACCAGTACACCGATGCCATGGAGCTCCTCGCGGAGTGTGAGGATGCGGGCATCGCATATGTGCCGTACTTCCCACTCGGCGGCGGCGATGACCGTGACTCGCTCGACGCCGAACAACTCGGCGAGGTGGCGGCACGGTTGGGTGCGACCGCCGCGCAGGTGCGGATCGCCTCGCTGTTGGCGAGGTCGCCGTCGGTGCTGGCGATACCGGGTACCGGCTCGCTCGACCACCTCGAGGAGAACCTCGCCGCGATCGATCTGACTCTCGGCGACGAGGACCTGTCCGACCTGCGCGGCTGACCGGTCGGCCCAGTGCCTGGTAGCACCGCGCCCTCGACGAGCGTCCCGTCGCGGTGAAGACGCACGATGCCCACTCGCCGACCCGGGTGCCCGGTGCGCGGTGGCCCGGGTGGCCCGGGTGGCCCGGTGGCCCGGGGCGCGCTGCCGGTGCCCCGGGCCGGTTGCCGGCCGGTGCGGCTCAGTGGAACTGCCCGACCTCGTAGTCGCCGGCCGGCTGCTGGGCGATGATGTTGAGCCGGTTCGCCGCGTTCATGAAGCAGATCATGACGACCAGGGTGGTGAGCTGTTCCTCGTCGTAGTGCTCGGCTGCCCGTGCCCACACCTCGTCGCTGACCCCGCCGGCCGCGTCCGCGACCCGGGTCCCCTCCTCCGCCAGCTCCAGCGCCGCACGCTCGGCCTCGGTGAAGACCGTGGCCTCCCGCCACGCCGAGACCAGGTGCAGCCGCACCGCGCTCTCCCCCGCGGCGGCGGCCTCCTTGGTGTGCATGTCGATGCAGACGGCGCAGCCGTTGATCTGACTGACGCGCAGCGCGATCAATTCCTGCGTCGCGGCCGACAGCGACGATTCCTTGAGTACCTTGCCCGCCGACATGAAGTGCTTGAGGGCCTTGCCGGCGGTCGGGTCGGCGAAGTAGTCGAGTCGCGCGTCCATGGTGTTCCCCTTGGTGGTGGTGGTTGCTCCCTTCTCTGAGACGGGGCAGCTCGGTCCCCTGTGACATGAGCGGATGTGACCCGCGTCTCTCGTCGATGTCGGCCGGTCACGCGATGAAGACGCGGGGAGGACGCCCGCCGCGCGGTCAGTCGGCGTGCCGGTAGGCGACGAGTCTGTCTTCCCTCTCGACCAGGAAAAGCCCCATGCCTGCGAGGTCGGCTTCTGGAACGGCGGTACCTTCGGCGAGTGGCTTGGCCTTCCCGGACGTGATGTCGATCAGCACGGGCGTCCGTTCGGTGCTCAGCCCCTGCCCGGCGGCCTTCGTGTAGCCGAAGGCCTCGCCTTTGTCGGTCACCTGATCGAACATCACTTCCTTGGACTTGTCCGTGTCCGGGAAGCAGTGCCCGTCGCCCTTCTCGACGTCGAAGACGGCCGTGCCGTAGCTGACGAAGCGGCCGTTGGCGGACAGGCGCGGTGTGGTCTTCTTTGCGGCCTGCCAGCCGTATCTCCCGCACTGTGCGGATGCCCGAACCTTGCCGTCGGCGGCGTTCACGACGGCCCACACCGTCTCTTCCTTGTTGCCCTTCCGTTCCCACTGCGCGATCAGCAGCTCGTCCGAGACAGGCTGCGTCCGTGCTCCCTCCGGGACGGCGCCGGAGGGAGCGATGTCGGCGCTCGCCCATTTACCGGGCACCCAGAAGCCGTCGTAGTCATTGATGTATGTGCGGGCGACGGGACCCGCCGTGGTGATCGCCTCGACGCTGCCGCCCGGCGAGCAATCGGCGCAGCCGCGCGGCGGCTTCAGCTCTTCCGGGTCGTAGGTGGTCTTCTTCCCGGTGGCGGGGTCGATGGCCACCACCTCGTCCTTCAGCTCGACCATGAGCGCGCCCGTGCCGTGCCATACCCGCCGCGGGTTCTTGATCTCGACGTGGTGAGCGGGCGGCACCGAGTCACCCGACGCGTCGGCGTCGAAGAGGTCCACGGTGAGGACCTGTTCGCCGCGCCGTACGACGTCCTCACCGGTCCGCCCCGAGGACCAGGCCGCCAGATAGTCCTTGCCGCCGGTGGTCAGTACCGCGGAGTCCATCTCCGAGTCGTCCGCCGGGGCGACGGAGGACAGGGACCGGGAGATCCAGCGGACCTTACCGGTTGCGGCGTCGACCACCGTGAACCGGCCCTGGGGCGCGTCCTGTCCGGAGAATTCGGCCACGGCGTCCGTCCGGGGCAGGACCAGCGGATCGCCGTGCCAGCGCCGCTCCCAGCCGGCACCGGTGTCGTAGACGGGAGCGGCTTCGAGCTGAGTGGCGGGCCGCCTGGGCGGGGCGCTCTCCTTCTGTTTCCCTTCCGGTGCCGTGTCCTCGGCGCTGCTCCGGGAATCGCTGCCGCTCTTGCGCTTGGTCTCCTCACCGTCCGCGTCGTCACCGCCGCCGCATCCGCTGAGCAGACCGGCGACGGCCGCGCACAGTGCCAACTCCCTGACCCGGCTGCCGAACCGCGTCACGTCTGTCCCCCTTCGTTCCGGCGGCTACCGCACCGCCGGTTCGGTGTTGGTCCCCCGTGGGAGGGAATCGCGGCTCACCGTACCCTCTGAGTGCCGCTGCCAGGAGTCGGCGCAGCTGGTGCGGGCGGTCTGTTGCCGATCTCGCCGGACCCGACGCCGGCCGAAGAGGCGACGAGGCGGAGAAACGAGAGGCGGAGAAACGAAGGGACGAAGGGACGAGGCAGAAGCTAGCCGAGGGTGTGGCCGCCGTTGACCTTGACACGTTCCCCGGTGACGAAGGCTGCTTCCGGTGAGGCGAGGAAGGCCACGGCGGCGGCGACGTCCTCCGGACGGCCCATCCGCCCGAGTGGTACGTCGGCGGTGTAGGCGGCGAGTGATTCACGGCTGGCTCCGGCGTGCCGCTCGACCGGTATCCAGCCCGGCGCGACGGTGTTCACCGTGATCCCGTACGGGCCCAGTGCGCGGGCCCAGCACTCGGTCAGGCTGTGCTGGGCGGCCTTGGCGGCGGTGTACGCCGACATCGCGGGCAGGACGCGTTCGAGCACGTCGGAACCGATCTGGATGATGCGGCCATCACCGCGCTCCCGCATGGTCGGCAGGACCGCCTGCATCAGCAGGGTGGGGCTCTTGACGAAGAAGGTGAGCTGGGCGAGATGGTCGTCCCAGGTCACCTGGGCCGGGTCCAGTTCGGGCTGCGGGCCGGTCGCGTTGACGACGAGCGTGGTGACGGGACCGAGGCGGGCGGTGACGTCGGCAACGAGATCCGTGACGGCGGCCTCGTCCGTCACATCGGCGGCGAACGCGTCGGCGGTCCCGCCCGATGCACGTATGTCCGCGACCACCTTGTGGGCTGCTTCAGCCCCCGACCGGTGACCGACGGCGACGGGGTGACCGTCGGCCGCCAGACGTCGAGCGATGACGGCTCCCAGGCCGCGGGAGGCTCCGGTGACCAAGGCGGTGCCTGTGGCAGTTGTGGGTGTCATGCCGTCAACTTACGCAGAGCCGCGACGCGGGACCATCGTGCGTCGTCCTCGGCCCGCGCTCCGGCTCCATCTGCTCCGGGCGGGCCGGTACCCGGTTCGAAGGGCCGCGTCTGCAGGGGCCCGGCAGGCCTCGGGGGCCGCAGCGGAGCGGTCGTCGCCGGTCGTGGGCGTTAGGATCGGGGCCATGCCCGTGACCATGGACGACGTGGAGCGGTTCGAGGTCTTCAGGCCCCGGCTGGAGGCCATCGCCTACCGGCTCCTCGGCTCCGCAGGTGAGGCCGAGGACGCCGTGCAGGAGACCTTTCTGCGCTGGCACGCAGCCGACGTCGACCGGATCGAGGTCCCCGAGGCGTGGCTGACGAAGGTGCTCACCAATGTGTGCCGCAACCAGCTCACCTCCGCCCGCGCACGACGCGAGACCTACGTCGGCCAATGGCTCCCCGAGCCCTTGCTCCCGGGGGACCCGATGCTCGGCCCGGCCGACACCGCCGAGCAGCGTGAATCGGTCTCCTACGCGGTCCTCACCCTCCTGGAGCGACTCTCCCCCCAGGAGCGCGCGGTGTATGTACTGCGGGAGGCATTCGAGTATCCGCACCGGGAGATCGCTGAGATCCTCGACATCAGCGAGGCATCCAGTCAGCAGCTCTTCCACCGCGCCAAGAGACGGGTCGCGGACGGCAAGGCCCGTACCGAGATCGACGAGGCCGCCGCCCGACGGGTCGTCGAGGAGTTTCTCGCGGCCGCCACCAGCGGCCGGACCGAACCGCTCGTGCAACTGCTCACCGACAACGCCTTCGCGATCGGCGACGGCGGCGGCAAGGTCCCGGCCCGCGCCAAGGCGTTCGAAGGCGCCCTCGCTGTCGCGAAGTTCATGCGGGGCCTGTTCAAACCCGGCGAGGCCAAGCGCGCGCTGATCGGCGGCTCACCCGACGTCTACGCCACGACCGCCAACGGCGACCCCGCCATCGTGGCGGTGGTCGACGGCCGGGTCGTCGGTGTCATGTGTCTGGAGGTGAACGCTGAGGGCGTCGCCGCGTTCCGCAACCAGATCAACCCCGACAAGCTCGTGCGGGCGACCGAGCGGTGGGCGGCAGCCGATCACGGAGAACCCCTGCTCAAGGCCTTCTGACCACGATGTGACGTGGTTCACATCGCGTTTCTGTCAGAAACCGTGGGGCTGCCCGGTTCAAGGGGCGAGTCCACGCCAGACAGGAGCAGACACATGCGGCACCGCATCATCGTCCTCGGAGCCGGGTACGCCGGAGCCTCCGCAGCCGGGCGCCTCGCCAAGCGGCTGCACCGTGAGGACGTCACCGTCACCCTCGTCAATGCCGAGCCCGACTTCGTCGAGCGCGTCCGGATGCACCAGCTGGCGGTCGGCCAGGACCTCGAACCGCGGCCGCTCGGCGACATGTTCGCCGGTACGGGCGTCGAACTGAAGTTCGCGAAGGTCACCGGCGTCGACGCCGACAGCAAGACCGCCACCGTCCTCGGCGCCGACGGTCCCGAGGAACTGGAGTACGACACGCTTGTGTACGCCCTCGGCAGCGGCTGGAACCACCAGGAGGTCCCCGGCACCGCCGAGTACGCTCACGAGATCGCCAGTCGTCCCGGAGCGCTCCGGCTGCGCGCCCGACTGGCCCGACTGGAGGCCGGACAGCCCGTGGCCGTCGTCGGTGGCGGCCTCACCGGTCTGGAGGCCGCGACCGAGATCGCCGAGGCCCGCCCGGACCTCGATGTCGCCCTGATCGCGCGCGACGGCCTCGGCGACCGGCTCTCCCCCCGAGGCCGTCAGCACCTGCGGAAGGTCTTCGACAAGCTCGGCATCACCGTGCACGAGCATGCCGCCGTCACCGGCGTCCGAGCCGACTGCGTCACCACCGAGGGCGGCAACACCATCCCGGCCTCGGTCACGGTGTGGACCACCGGCTTCGCTGTCCATCCGATCGCCGGGGCCTCCGCCTTGGAAGTCACCGGCACCGGCCAGATCGTGGTCGACAACACCATGCGCTCGGTCTCGCACCCCGACGTGTACGCCGTCGGCGACGCGGCCATGGTGAGGGGCCCCGGCGACAAGCCGCTGCGCATGTCCTGCGCCACGGGCACCCCCACCGCGTGGCAGGCCGCCGACGCCATCGCGGCGCGGCTGACCGACGGGAAACTCCCCAACGTGCCGCTCCGCTACTTCAACCAGTGCATCTCGCTGGGCCGCAGGGAAGGCCTGATCCAGTACGTCACCGCGGACGACCGCGCCCTGCGGGCCGCACTGACCGGCCGGATCGCCGCCGTCTACAAGGAACTGGTCTGCAAAGGCGCGGCCTGGGGCGTCGCCAACCCGACGTTCGCGATGCCGACCCGGCGCCGCCGCGTCCCGCGCGAGCGGGCCCAGGCCGACTCGCCCGCCCACGCGCAGGCCCGGGTCTGACCCGGCGACCGGATCGAGCCAGGCGGCGCCCGCCGCCGCCCGGTTGCCCTGGTACCCGTCGAGGGCAGGTCTACCGCAGGATCCAGTGCAGGAAGCGCACGACGGAAGGCCCGAGGGCGGGGGCCGCGTGGTCGATCTCGGCGGTGAGGCGGGCGCGTTCGGGAGCGGGAAGCGCGGCTGCGAGGGCCGCCGAGTCGGGCGGTGCCCAGCGGATCACCAGGGCGCGGGCCCGGACGCGTATCTCGTGATCCGGGTCCTCCACCAGCGCGAGCCCGGCCCGGAGCGGAGCCAGGCCGCGGTGGACCGCGAGCAGGCGAAGAGCTGCCAGCCGGATGTGCCGGGGCCGGTCCGACTCCAGCCGGGCCCGCAACGCGTCCGGCGACAGCGCCTCCGCGTCGGACAGGAGGGCGCCGCAGACGCGTCGTACGACGGCGGGCGACCGGTCGTCCAGCAACGGCGCCACGCGCTCGGGGGACGCGGCTCCCAGCGCTCGTAGCGCGCCGACCGCCGCCGCGCGCACACCGGGCCGCGCATCGGCCAGACAGGGCAGCACCAGCTCGGCGTCGGCCGGTCCGCCGCACTCGCCGAGGCCTGCGACAACCGATGGCCGCGCGCGGCCAGGAGCCTCGGCGGCGGCCCGTCGGTAGTACGCAAGGGGGTCTCCGCCTCCCTGCCGAACGGCCCACTGCGCGCAGGCCCGTACGCTCGGCGACCGGTCGATCAGCCAGTCGGCCGCTCGCAGCGGCTGCCCGAGTCGCCGCAGCGCGGTGACGGCGACGGCACGGACGCGCGCGCTGCGCGCACCCAGCAGCACCTCGAGCACTTCGGGCGGTACGGGGGACGGGCAGGCGGCGAGCGCCGCCTCCGCGCAGCGTTCCTGGACGACGACATCCGGGTCGCGTACCGCGCCACGCGCGAACTGCTCAGTCGTGAGCCGACCGTTGCGCACCGCCCGTCCGTACGCCCAGCGCCGCACCTCGCGCAGCGGGTGTGCGCAGGCGCGTTCCCACAGCTCCGGGCCGCCTTCGGCCAGTCGCGTCTCCAGCAGGGAGAGCGCGGCACCGCCGCGCTTGCGGGCGGCGGCGTGGAGCACAACGGCTGCTGCGCCCACCAGCGCCTCAGGTGCGGCCTGTTCGAGGACCCTCCGTGCCGTCTCCCGCACGGGCCCGGCCCAATCGGCGCAGCGCAACACCACCAGTGGCAGCAGCTCATCGGACACCCCGGCGCGCAGCGCCGCTTCGCGCACGCGCCCGTCGCGGTGGCGGAGCGCCACCGCGGGGTCCGAGGGCTGGTCGGGGACGCGACGCGGGCCCGGTGTCCATTGTTGGCCCGGTGTCCAGTACCGCTCGCGGCGGACGGCCAGGTCGTACGCCACCCACGCGTGCGCGGGGGCGTAGGGCGCGGGCAGGCGGGGGAGGGGGCTGAGCATTCCCGCAGTGTAAGGACGAGCCCGGAGGCAGCCGAGTCGGAGATCCGTCGACAGTGGGCGGCGACTGGGTCGCGGCCCCGGCGAGCCGGGCTACCGATGGGGCAGCACGAGGTGGGCGGGATCCTCCTCGGGCCGGATGAGTGTCACCCCCCGGGCGTACTGGTGGCTGAACTCCACCGGCTCTTCGAAGCTGACCGCCATCAACGCCTCAGCACCTGGCATCGGCACGGCCGGGCCGATGGCATAGGGATGGCGGGTGACATCGCCCAGCCGCTCGGCCCGCTCTGTGGAGGAGAACGCCGTGCGGCCCGCCGCCTGGCTGAGCGTGCCCTGCACCAGCCACTGTGCCCGCAGCTCCAGAACTCCAGGTTGCGGACACCCCCACGCGAAGCGCGTGACGCACAGCGCGTCGGTGGCGTTGAACCACGCACTCCACCCCCGTCCGTCGCCGAGGAATCCGAGCTCCGAAGCCTCCATGGCGCCGTAGGAGAACGGGACGCTGCTCCAGTGGCCTATCAGTCGGTCTTCCAGGTCCATGTGCGCAACTCCTAGGCCGAGTATCGGAAGTGCTATTAGCGGAGCTAAGCGAGGGTTGATTTTCAGGGTGCGGTGCCCGGGGCGGACTGAGAGTCAGTCACCGGACCGTTCCAGGAAGCCGGCGAGGCTACGGTTCGCCTCGGGCGGGATGGCGTGCGGAAGCGCGTGATGGGACACATCCGGCAGCACGGTCGTTGCGACGCGTGGCAGCAGCGCCTCGGCGCGGGCGGCCACCTTGGAGGGGTCATGGGTCCTGCTGCTTCCGGCGAGGAGCAACAGGACCGGCAGGTCCAGGCCGCGCAGGGCGTCCGGTGCCGGGCGCGGCCCGGTTACGGGTCGGAGAGAGGGGAAACCGGCGGCCGCCTCTTGTAGGGCGAGCCAGTCGGGATCGAGGGCGGAGCCTTTGGTCTCCCACTCCAGGAAGGCGCGGACCCGGCGGGGTGTGTTCCGCAGCAGCATGGGCAGTGCGTGCAGCAGGTAGGCCGGGCTGAACCCGGCGAAGCACTGGGTCGGGTCCACAAGGGCCAGGCGGCGTATCCGGTCGGGCGCGCGCATGGCGTGATGCAGCGCGATCCAGGCGCCGTACGAGTGTCCGCCCAGGTCGGTCTCGGCCACTCCGAGGCCGTCGAGGAGCGCGTCCAGCCAGGCCGACAGGTCGGCGACCGTACGGGGGCGGCGGTCGCCGTCGGGAGTGCTGCGTCCGGGGGCGCCGATCAAGTCGACGGCGAACACCCGGTGGGTGCGGAACAGTTCGGCGGCCTGCGCGTACCAGGACGCGGAGGTTGCGCCCCCTCCGCCGGGCAGGAGGACGAGCGAGGGCCTGTCGGCCGGGCCGCATACGTTGACGTGTGTCGTGCCGAAGGGCGTGGGAACGGTCGCCGTCTCGCGAGCGGCAGGCCACTTGGTCATGACCTTGTCGTAGGCCATGAGGAAGTTGTCGGCGTCGTACGTATCGCGAGCGTTCATGAACGGCGACTCCTCTATTATCTCGCTCAGCAAGATACTTGTTGGGCGAGATGATACGTGGAGGTGGTCCGTGCCCGATCAGGAGGGTGAGGAACTCGTCGAACGAGCCGAGCCGGGGCCCGAGATGGAGATCGTCCACCTGCTGCGCGCGGTGGCCGTCGACCTGGGCAGGCACAGCACCCGGTTCGCACAGCGCAACGGCATGCACCCCACCGACGTGCGTGCGCTGATCGCCCTGATGGACGCCGCCCGCGCCGGCGAGAAGACCACAGCAGGGCACCTAGGCACCGCTCTCGGGCTCAACTCCGCAGGAACCACAGCACTGGTCGACCGCCTGGAACGGGCCGGGCATGTGCGGCGGGTGCGCGATGCGCGGGACCGCCGCAAGGTCACCATCGAAGTGGACGAGCGGGCGGTCGCCCTCGGCTGGTCCCACTTCGGACCGCTCATCGATCGGGCGGTGGACCTGCTGCGGGGATACGACGAGCGGGAACTGGCCGCGGTCAGGGGCTTTCTGACTGGGATGCGGAAGGCAGCGGTCTAGGATGTATCTCGACTATGCTGGTCACAGCCACTCGTTGATGGCCGCGACGAGAACGGTTGCCTCGTAACGAACCCCGAGTTTGTCGTATCTCGTGGCCACGGCACGATGCCTTTTGAGGCGATTAATGCCGCACTCGACCGCGTGGCGCTCGCGGTAGTCGACCGGGTCGAACTTCGGCGGCCGACCGCCGCGGGAGCCGCGCTGCTTGCGGTGACGCGCCTGGTCGGCCTTGTCCGGGATGGTGCAGCGGATACCTCGTCCACGCAGGTAGGCGCGGTTCTTGCGGGAGGCGTAAGCCTTGTCAGCGCGCACGCGGTCCGGGCGAATGCGTGGCCGGCCCACCCCGACGCGGGGCGCGCGAATCTTCTCCAGCACGGCCTCGAACTGTGGCGAGTCGCCGCGCTGCCCGGCCGTCACCACGATCGATAGAGGCTTCTGGCCCTGCTCGACAGCCAAGTGCAGTTTGGTGGTGAACCCGCCGCGCGAGCGTCCCAGTCCGTGATCACGAGGCTCGGTGAGGACACCGCCCGGCGGTTCCTTCTGCAGGTCACCGGGCTTTCGGGCCCCGGCCGCATGCTGATGAGCGCGACACACCGTGGAGTCGACGCTCAGCTCCCACGAGATCGCCCCCTGCGCGTCGGCCAGAGCCTGGAGCCGGGTGAGAATCCGGTGCCAGGTGCCATCCCGCTGCCACCGGCGGAACAAGTCGTAGATCCGGCCCCACGGCCCGTACTCGACGGGCACATCCCGCCACGGAACACCGGTCCGGACACGGAACCGTATGCCGTCGATCAGCTGCCGCCGCGGCCAGACGGGCGGCCGCCCCACCTTCGTCCCCGTCGGCAACAACGGCTCCAGCACAGCCCACTGTTCATCCGTGAGATCTCCCCGCCCCATGAAACACGATCATTCATAGGTCAAGATCCACTTTCGATACACGGCCTAGCACACCGCGGCACACGGCCGGCTCTGTGACCGCTCGGGACTCGTGGACGCCGCGAGCCGGACGGGCGGCGACCGCCGGGGAAACCCGGTGGCGATCCCGCTCGGAGCCGGTCAGGATCGCTTCATGGGCGTGTTCCTGGAGACCGACCGGCTCGTGTTGCGGCCGTTGACCGCCGACGATGCCGACGACCTGCTCGCGCTGCACAACGATCCTGAGGTCATGCGCTTCATCAACGGTGGTCGGCCCACGAGCCGCGCTGCCATCCTGGAGCGGACCCTGCCACGGCTTCTGCACGACCACCCGTGCTTCGGAACCCGCGGATACTGGGCCGCGCAGGGCAAGGACGCCGGGGAGTTCCTGGGCTGGTTCGAGTTCCGGCCGCTGGAGGAGGACAGCCCGGCCGTGGTCGAACTCGGCTACCGGCTCGGCAGGTCCGCCTGGGGCCGCGGTCATGCCACCGAGGGGGCACGTGCGCTCATCGACAAGGGTTTCACCCAGCTCGCGGTGGAGCGGGTGACCGCGAACACCATGGCGGTCAACCAGGCGTCGCGGCGTGTGATGGAGAAGTGCGGACTGTCCCTTGTCCGGCACTTCGCCGGAGACTGGCCGGAGGCGATTCCCGGCTCCGGGCACGGCGAGGTCGAGTACGCACTCACGCGGGAGGCATGGGAGCAGCGCCGACAGGTGCGGCGCCACGAAGACATCCCATGAGGCAGCCGGCAGCGCGGTGAGGCCGTACAAGGCGGCGCTGGCCGAGGAGGGTATCCCGGCCGCCTCCTTCGCCGTGGATGACGTGCCTGCCGAGTTCGACCGGCTGCGCGAACTGGGGGTGCACTTCACCCAGGAGCCGCTGGAGGCCGGTCCGGTCACCACTGCGGTGCTGGACGACACCTGCGGCAATCTGATCCAGATCCTGCACAGCAAGTAAGGCCCCGCCGCAGTGTCGTGCGCCCGGACGCTCGGGGGTGCCGGTGTACGCGGCGGCACGCGGACGGCGCCGCTGTGGCCACAGCGGCGCCGTCGCTCTCCTGGGAACCGGCGGCCCTCGGCGGTGGTCAGGAGCAGGGCTTGTAGAACTGCTTCCAGCCGTCGCCGGGCATGGCCGGCGGCTCGGCCCACGTGCCGAATTCGCCGTACTTCTCCTTCGCCTCGTAGTCGTAGTCGCCCAGGCCGCCGCCCGGCTGGGACAGGCGTACGTCCCGGTCCATCTGACCGTCACCGGAGTTGTTGAGGACGGCGAGGTCGGGATACTCGTCGTCGTTGTAGCGGGCGACGCTCAACTGCTGGACCTCGCTGTGCTCGCCGATGTCGGAGTGCCGGGCGTCGGGGGACCGCAGGTTCGTCCGGTCGAGGGGACCGGGGCGGTACTCGGCGAGGCGAGCGGTGGAGGGGTCGTCTCCGCCGGACGGCTCGACGATGTTGACGACCATGTCGAGGGTGCCGTCGTTGTCGAAGTCGGCGACCGCGGCGGCCGCGATCTCACCCTTTTCCGCACCGAGAAGGTTCCTGACGGGGATCTTCTCGCCGAACGAGCCGTTCGTGCCACCCCACTGGACCGTCATCCCGGTCCCGGTGTGCTCCGGGTTGGTGATCTTGTCCGGGTGGGCGTCGCCGTCGAGGTCGCCGACCAGCGTGGTCGCGTCGGTCAGGCAGGGGGCTGCCGCTCCGGCGGCACGGCCGGACACGTCCGCGCCCTGGGCCGACGGCTCGGCTGCCCCGGCCTGGTAGCCGGCGTACGTCAGGGTCAGGGCTGCCGCCGCGAGCGGTGCGGCGATCCACCGTGTGCGTGTGCGAGACATCTATTGACTCCTTGTCTGTCATTGCGGTTGGTCGGGATGTGCGCCGGTGCTGCTCCACGCGCGCACGCCTGGATCACCGGGATGGGGACGGCGTCGGCCCCGCCCGGGTTGGGCTCCGGGCTCAGGGCGACGCCCCGCGGAACGCCCTGTCGGTCGGCTTCCGCGCGGAGACGGTGCCGCCTTACTGCATCGCCGACTCGGGGATGGTGTTCCAGTAGGAGCCGTCGTCGTCGTCCTTGCCGCCGCCGTCCTGACAGGCGGTCAGTGAGAACGTGGCGGCGGCAGCGGCGGCGACGAGGCCGACGGTACGTGGACGGTACGGCGAGCGCGGCGAGTGGTCTTCATGAGGCCCCCCATTGGTGTCGGACACGGCGCGGACCCCTCTCCCCTGGGGCGCCCGACCGCGGTCACTGGTCGGTCGTCCACTGAGATGGCGGTCGGCCGGGGATTGTTCACGAGACCCCATGTGATCCACGTCACGAGTCGGTGGGTGCGCCCCGCGAGCGTCGGCGTCCTTGGAAGGCGCACCTTGTGGGGCCGGGGGGCAGCGCCCCGGGGGCGAGTGCCTGGGGAAGGGCACGGCAGCTGTCTGTCCAACGCCCTGGGTCGGGACAGTCCCGACGGTCGACCCGATTTTCACCGGACGTCTCTCGATCGGGTGAGAAATGAACGCCGCTGTCCTCGCTGCTCGATTCTCTCGCTAGCGTTGATCCAGAAAGCCGGAGCGGGGGCTGACGGGGATTCTTGGGGCGGAAGAGGACGCTGGGGGGAACGTATGCGTCGCGTGGGGCGGCTTCTTGGGCCGGGCATTCCACGCGGAACGTGAAAATCGGTAGGGCGCGACGGCCGATGCTCGCCCGCGTCCTCTCCGTCTGCGGGATGCGGGATGCGGCCGATGAATATGCGCGCAGAAAGAGACTCGCATATCTGCGCGAAAGAGAACAGGAAAAGAGAACGTATTTGTCCTCGACGCCCGGATGCGCAGAGTTCTGTACCGGCAGTCGTCACCGAGACGCGGTGGGAGGACCGTGACAGCGGACAACCGGCACCCCTCTTCGGTGGACTGCCGGTGCACCAGGTCGTGGACGGCTGCTGACAGGGCGGGCGGAAGAGCCTGAACCGCCGGCAGCGCGACCTCGACCGATACGCGCTAAGCCGCCGGAAGCACGAGCACCGTCAGCGCGGGAAGACGCGCGGGAAGCCGCGCGGTTGCGCCGTTCATCTGGTCCGGCAACCGATCACGGCCGCACTGCCCGGCTGACACATCCCTCGTCCGAAAGCAGAGAACAGTAGAGGTTGAAGAGGCATGCTTGAACCCACTACCTACGAGTTGACGGCCGGGCAGCTTGGTATCTGGCATGCGGAACGGCTCGTCCCCGGCAGCAGCTCGGCATACTTCACGGGCGAGTATCTGGAAATCCTCGGGCCGTTGGACGTGGGGGCTTTCGAGTCGGCACTGCGTCGGGCCGTGAGCGAGGCGGAGGGCCTGCACCTGCGCTTCCGCACGAACGACAGCGGGGAAGTGCGCCAGCGCGTGCGGCCCTGCGACGACTGGAGGCTGCACCTCGTCGACGTCAGCGGTACGTCCGAGCCCCGCAGCGCCGCCGAGGAGTGGATGCGGGCGGCACTGCGGAAGCCTCTCGATCTGGAGGAGCAACCTCTCTTCGTGCAAGCGCTGTTCACAGCGGCCCGGGACCGCTTCTTCTGGTTCAACGGCTTTCACCATCTGGCGTTGGACGCCTTCGGCTCGTCGCTCGTCGCTCGGCGGGTCGGGGAGCTCTACACGGAGATCCTGCGCGGTTCAGCAGTGCAGGGGGCGGACGGCCCGTTGGAGCCGGTCTCGGTGCTCTTGGACGCTGATGCCGCCTATCGCTCCTCGTCCGCGTACGCGCAGGACCGGGAGTTCTGGCTGGAGACGCTCCAGGACGCACCGTCCGCGACCAGCCTGAGCGGGCGGGAGGTGACGACTGCTTCCTCGCTTCCTCTCCGCCACACGCGCGATCTGGCGCACGAGGAAATGGCCGCCCTGCGCGTTGCGGCAGAACGGCTGGGAACCCGGCTGTCCGGCTTGTTCATCGCTGCGGCGGCGGTCTTTCTGCACCGGAGCACCGGCGCGGAGGACCTGCTCATCGGACTGCCGGTGCTCGGCAGGGACAGGGGCAGGCAGCGGCGTGCGGCCGGGACGACGGCCAACGTTCTCCCGCTGCGCCTGACAGTGCGTCCTCGGATGTCGCTGGGAGAACTGCTGGAGCAGACCTCGACGCGTGTGCGGGCGGCGCTGCGGCACCAGCGGTACCGGTACGAGGAGATGCGCCGCGACCTGAAGCGGGTGGGGGAGGGCGGCGACCTGGTGGGTATGACCGTCAACATCCAGTCGTTCGACGCGGTGGCCTTCGACGACTGTGTCACACGTGCCCACCTCCTCTCGTTCGGCCCGTGTGACGATTTCGCCCTCACCCTCTACGACAGGTCCTTCGACGGGAGTGCGGAACTCAACTTCGACGCGAGCCCGCACCGCTACACCCCGCAGGAGACCCGCAGTCACGCGAAGCGGTTCATGAGGGTGCTGGAGTGGATCGAGGCGGCCGCACCCCACGACAACCTGGGAACGCTCAAGCTGTTGGACGAGGGGGAGCGGCGCCGGCTGTTGGAGGAGTGGAACGCGACCAGCAGCGCGTTTCCGGACACGACATGGCCCCAGTTGTTCGAGGCGCAGGTTGCCTGCTCCCCCGATGCGGTCGCGGTGGTGGGCGGCGGCCACGAGGTGACCTACGCCGAACTGGACCAGCGGGCGAACCGGCTGGCGCGGTGGCTGACGGCACGGGGGGTGGGACCCGAGGCATTGGTGGGCGTGGTGATGGAGCGCTCGGTGGACGTGGTGGTCGCGCTGCTGGGTGTCATGAAGGCCGGGGGCGGCTATGTGCCGGTCGATCCCGCCTACCCGGCCGAGCGAGTGGCCTTCATGCTGGAGGACTCCCGTCCGGCAGCGGTGCTGACCGACAGAGCGTCAGCCGGAGTGCTGCCCGAGAGCATCGGCGGACCGGTGTTGGTGCTGGACGATGCCGCAACAGCCGACGAGCTGGCCGGCTTCCCCGACTCAGGATTGACGAACGCCGAACGGGGCGCTCCGTTGGGACCCCGCAACACCGCGTACGTGATCTACACCTCGGGCTCGACGGGACGGCCCAAGGGCGTCGCCGTCGAACACCGCAGCCTGGTGAACTACGTGCAGCGGTGCAAGGACGTCTTCCCCGAGCTACGGCACAGCGCGGTCCTGCATCACACCATCTCCTTCGACGCCATGGCCACAGCCTTCCACGCCCTGCTCACCTGCGGTGGACGGATCTACCTCGCTCAACTGGGCACCGAACTGGCCGACATGCTGGGCGGGAGCCGCGCGGCATTCCTCGACATCACCCCCAGCCACCTTCCGCTCCTCAAGGCGGCACCCGAAGCCTGTGCGCCTACGGCCCAACTCCTCCTGGGCGCGGAGCCGCTCCACGCGGCGCAGCTGCACGAGTGGCGCCGGGCCCATCCCGAGGTGGAGGTGACCAACGAGTACGGCCCGACGGAGGCCACCGTCGGATGTACCGCCTACCAGGTGGCTCCGGGCGAAGAACTCACCGAGGGGGACGTCCCGATCGGCCGCCCGATCGCCAATATGCGGGCCTACGTACTGGACGCGTACCTGCAGCCGGTGCCGCCCGGGAGCGCGGGCGAGCTGTATGTGGCGGGTACGGGCGTGGCGCGGGGCTATGTGGGGCGTGCGGGACTGACAGCCGAGCGGTTCGTCGCCTGCCCGTTCGGGAACGGCGACCGGATGTACCGCACGGGGGATCTGGCGCGGTGGAACAGCCAAGGGCAGCTGGAGTTCGTGGGGCGGGCGGACGACCAGGTGAAGGTGCACGGCGCCCGGGTCGAGCTGGGGGAGGTGGAGGCGGCTCTTGCCGAGCACGAGCAGGTGGACCAGGTGGCGGTGCTCGCACATGGCGACACGCCCGGCGACAAGCGGCTGGTCGCCTATGTCGTCCCCAGGGCTGGGGCCCAGGTAACCGGCGAGCCGGGCTCCGGCCGACCGGACGCCGCGCGGCTGCGGAAGGACCTGGCGAGGGAGCTGCCCCGGCACATGGTGCCTTCGACCGTGGTCTTCCTGGACGCGTTGCCTCTGACGGTGAACGGCAAGGTGGACCGGAAGGCCCTGCCCGCACCGGGCCGGGAGGCGGACGCTGCGGGTTCCGGACGTCTTCCCGCCACGCCCAGGGAGCAGTCGCTGTGCGCGGGCTTCGCCGAAGTGCTCGGCCTGGAGACCGTCGGTGTGGACGAGAACTTCTTCGAACTCGGCGGGCACTCCCTGCTGGCGGTCGCACTGGTGGAACGGCTGCGTCGGGAAGGCGTGGCCATCGACGTACGCACGCTGTTCACATCCCCGACGGTGGCCGATCTGGCAGCCGCGATCGGGGAGGAAGAGGTGGCTGTTCCGCCGTGCCTGATTCCGGAAGGGGCACAGACGGTCACACCGGAAATGGTCCCCCTGGCCGGGCTGACCGCGCAGGAGTTGCAGCAGATCGCCGCAAGGGTGCCGGGCGGTGCTGCGAACATCGAGGACATCTATCCCCTGGCGCCCCTCCAGGAAGGCTTTCTCTTCCGCGACCTCATGCGCCCGGACGACGCCGGTCTGTCCGAGGAGGGCCATCCGGACGTGCAGCCCAACACCTCGGGCGACGGCGCGGCGTACGTCCTCTCGGTGGTGCTGGGCTTCGCATCCGAGCAGCGGCTCAACGGCTATCTGGCCGCACTGCAGCGGGTGATCGAACGCCATGACTGTCTGCGGGGCGCGGTGCTGTGGGAAGGTCTGCGCGAGCCCGTGCAGGTCGTGGCGCGCCGGGCAACCCTGCCGGTGTACGAGGTCACGCTGGAGAGCGGGTCGGACCCGATCCCCTCCCTCCTCGCCAAGGGCAGCGGCGCCTTCGACCTGGGGCGGGCGCCACTGGTACGAGCGTTCACAGCGCCCGACCCTTCCCGCAAGGGGCACCGGCTCGCGCTGCTGCAGGTTCATCACCTGGTGCAGGACCACAAGGGGCTAGAGGTCATGTTGCAGGAGGTGCGGGCCTTTCTCGAAGGGAGGGAGGCGGAGCTGCCCGTTCCGCTGTCGTTCCGGAACTACGTGGGACAGGCCCGCCTGCGCATGACGACGCAGCAGTACGAGCATTTCTTCGACTCGCTGCTCGGCGACGTGCAGCAGCCGACCACGCCGTTCGGGCTGGTGGAGGTGGGGGACGGCACCGCGGTGAGCAGCGTACGGCGGGCTGTGGCGCCGGAGGTGGTCCAACGGCTGCATGAGCAGGCGCGCCGGCTCGGAGTGAGTGCGGCGACTCTCTTCCACGTGGCGTGGGCACGAGTGGTCGCGGCGGCGTCCGGCCACGACGACGTCGTCTTCGGAACGGTGCTGTTCGGACGGCTGCAGGGCGGAGCGGGCTCCGACCGCGGTCCCGGCCTGTACATCAACACACTGCCCGCACGCGTACGCGACGGCGGAGTCGGCGTCGAGGACGCGGTCCGGGGCATGCACCGACAACTGGCCGATCTCCTCGTGCACGAGCACGCGCCTCTCGCGTTGGCCGTACGGTCGAGCGGAATCGTCGGTCGGAGGCCCCTGTTCACCTCGCTGCTGAACTTCCGGCACGTCTCGGCCGAAGAGCTGGCCGTACACGCCCAGTTGGCCGGAGCTGAATGGCTGTATGCAGGCGAGGCCACCGACGTGCCGCTGACGGCCTCCGTCGACGCCACCGGGACCGGGTTCGACATCACGGTCGACGCCGCCGAACCGGCCGACGCCTCGGCAGTGTGCGACATGCTGCTCACTGCGACAGAAGGCCTGCTCACCGCGCTGGAGACGGCGCCGGAGACGCCCCTGCGCCGGCTGGAGGTGCTGGATACGGCACTGCGCGGTCGGCTGCTGGAGGAATGGGGCGCAGGCCGGGAGGCGGTGTCGGAGCGGACACTGCCGCGGCTGTTCGAGGAGCAGGTGAAGCGTTCGCCGGGCGCGGTGGCCGTGGAGTGCGGCGACGAGAAGGTGTCGTACGCGGAGCTGAACGAGCGGGCGAACCGGCTGGCGCGCCTGTTGCTGCAGCGGGGCGCGGGCCCGGAGTCGCTGGTCGCCGTGGTGATGGAGCGCTCCGTGCGATGGATCGTCGCGCTGCTGGGGGTCTCGAAGGCGGGAGCCGGCCATGTGCCGGTCGACCCGGCGTATCCGGCACAGCGCATCGCGTTCATGCTGGGGGACACCGCCCCGGTCGTGGTGCTCACCGACAGCGCAGTGGCACCACGGCTGCCGCAAGAAGCCGATCTGTCCGTGGTACCGGTCGACGATCCCGCGGTGTCGGCCGAACTGGAGGCCATGGACAGTGCCGATCCCACCGACGCCGAGCGCTCCGTGCCGTTGTCGGTACGGCACCCCGCCTATGTGATCTACACCTCCGGATCGACCGGCCGGCCCAAAGGCGTCGTGGTCTCCCACACCGGTATCGCCGCCATGGCCGCCACACAGGCACGGGCACTGGCCATCACCCCCGACAGCCGTGTCCTGCAACTGGTCTCGCCCAGCTTCGACGTGTCCATCAGCGACGTGTGCGGCGCCCTGCTCACCGGGGCCACGCTGGTGCAGGCGCCCGGCGCCGATCTGCTGTCCGCCCTCACGAATCCGGAAATCGAGGTCACCCACGCGGCCGTTCCGGCCTCCGTGCTCGCGGCAGCCGATCCGGCTCGGGTGTCCGCCTCGACGCTCACCGTCGGCGGCGAAGCGTGTTCCGCCCAGCTGGTGGCGCGGTGGGCGCCGGGGCGCCGACTGGTCAACGCCTACGGTCCGACCGAGGCCACGGTGTGCGCCACCATGAGCGAGCCGCTGACGCCGGCGGCGGCACCGCCGCCGATCGGACGGCCGGTCGCCGGGACACGGGTGTACGTCCTGGACGCGGCGCTGTGTCAGACGCCACCGGGGGTGGTGGGAGAGCTGTACATCACCGGTGTCGGCCTGGCACGCGGCTACCTCGGCCGGCCCGCCCTCACAGCCGAGCGCTTCGTGGCCGACCCGTACGGGCCCTCCGGGACGCGGATGTACCGGACCGGCGATCTGGTCCGCTGGAACGGGGACGGCAACCTGGAGTTCGTCAGCCGTGCCGATGAGCAGGTCAAGGTCCGCGGCCACCGCGTCGAACCCGGCGAGATCGAGACCGTCCTCAGTGCGCACCCTCAGGTCGGTCACGCGGCTGTGGTGGCCCGGGACAACCGGCTCGTCGCGTACGTCGTACCCGCAGCCCGCAACGGTGCGCCCCTGCCGGACCTGCACGCGCACACCGCCTCCAGGCTGCCCGGCTACATGGTGCCCTCGGCGTTCGTGCCGATCGACACGCTCCCGGTGACCGCGCACGGGAAACTGGATCGCGCCGCCCTCCCCGATCCGGAGCTCAGCACCACCAGTGCTGCCGGTCGCCCGCTGCGCAACTCCCGCGAGCGGCTGCTGGCAGAGCTGTTCGCGGAGGTTCTTCGAGTCCCCCAGGTCGGGGCGGAGGACTCCTTCTTCGACCTTGGCGGACACTCCCTCCTCGCCCTCCGGCTCGTGACACGCGTGCGTGAAACCTTGGGCGCGGAGATGGGCGTACCGACCGTGTTCGAGGCACCGACCGTGGCCGCCCTAGCCGAACGACTCGGCGGACCGACGACGCCCGACGACGCGTTCGATGTGGTGCTCCCGCTGCACCCGCACGGCAGGCGCACGCCGCTGTGGTGCGTCCACCCGGCCACGGGCATCAGTTGGTCCTTCCACGGTCTGACCAAACACCTCGACGAGGACCAGCCGCTGTACGCGCTCCAGGCCCGCGGGCTCACGGACCCCACGGCCAGGCCGGCGTCGCTCCAGGAGATCGCCGCCGACTACGCGGACCAGATGCTCAAGGTGCAGCCGGACGGTCCGTACCAACTGCTCGGCTGGTCCGCCGGCGGGCTGATCGCACACGCGCTCACGGCCGAACTCGCACGGCGCGGCAAGCGGACCGCCCTGCTCGCCGTCCTCGACTCCTACCCGCTCACCGGACTCGCCCCCCACGAGCGCGCGCCGCTGTCCGAGCAGGACGTGCTGGTCCGTGTCCTCGGCTGCGACGAGGAAGCGCTCGCCGCCAAGCCGCTCACACCGGAGCGGATCGTCGAGGCCTTTCGCGTCCAGGGCAGCGCCCTTGGCGGACTCGCGCCCCAGCAGGTGCGGACCGTCCTCGATACGGCAACGCACCTGGCCCGGCTGATGCCCGACTGCGTTCCGGAGCCGTACGACGGGGACCTGCTGGTCTTCGCAGCCACGCTCGACGGCGACGCCCAGCGCTGGGACCCGCGAGCCTGGCAGCCGTATATCACCGGAAGGATCGAGACCCATGAGGTCGCCGTCGGCCACCACCAGATGACCCGGCCCGAAGCGCTGGCCCTGATCGGCCCGGTCCTCGCCTCACACCTCGACCGGACCGCGCGCCCCGCACCTCACCCTCACCCGACCAGTAAGGAAAGCTGAGATGAGCAACCCGTTCGAAGACGACGACGCCACCTATCTCGTTCTGGCCAACAGCGAGAACCAGCACTCGCTGTGGCCGGCGCACCTCGATGTCCCCGACGGCTGGAGCGTCGTCCACCCCCACGACACCCGGCAGGCGTGTCTGGACTACGTCGAACGCACCTGGACCGACATGCGCCCTGCGACGTTGGCCCGCGCCATGGACGGGCGGTAGAGCCGGCAGGTATGGCGGGTAGGTACGGCGGGCGGGAGGCAAGCGGCCCCCGCCACGCCCCCTCACGTCTCGGCAGACGGCAGCGGGAATGCGGAGGCGAGTGCACCGGCCTTCCCGGTGCTGTTTCTACAAGCTCGACGTTCCCGTCGAGATCTCGGCGGGCCGGCAGGAGCCGCCGAAATTCGCCGACTTCCGGACCGGGCGCCTGATCGACTACCAGTATCCACCGACCACCGTGATGTCCGCCTACCTGCGGATCCGTCGGAAGTACCCGTTCCTGGAAGCCGGTTTCGACCTGCCCGACCCGGTCCCCTCCGAATTGCTCATGCCATTCCGGGAGTTCGCCGCCGAACACAATCTCGGAAGTCTCGTTCCCTTTGTCTTCCGAGCTCTGGACGGATTCGGCAACCTGCTCGACCTGCCCACGCTCTACATCATGAAGGGCTTGGACATCGACGGGACCTCCCGGATCATCAAAGGGCATTCCTTTCTCACCACGAAGGCCCGGAACAACGGCGGTCTGTACGAGAAGGCCACCGCACGCCTCGGCGATGACGTCCTGTTCGGCGCCGAGCTGACCGGTGTCGCCCGAGAGGACGGTGGTGTCACACTCCGGGCCGCTACGCCGCAGGGAGTGCACACCATCCGGGCTAAGCGGGTCGTCTTGACCGCACCCCCGGTGCCGGGCAACCTGGCGCCGTTCGATCTGGACGACACCGAGCGCGCCCTCTTCGGCCGCTTCCGCTCCACGTTCTTCTACACCGGCCTGCTGCGGCTGCCGGGCGTCCCTGACAACCTCACGGTCCAGAACGCCACCGCTGAACCACCGTTCCACACGCCGGCGATGCCGGTGACCTACTTCATCGAGCCGAGTGGCGTGACGGGTCTGCACAAGGTCAAGTACGGCAGTACGGTCGCCCTCACCCATGCGCAGGTGCGGGCGCGTGTCCTCGCCGACATCAGGCGCCTCGTGGCCGCGGGAACGCTTCCCAGGACCACGATGGAACTGGAGACGCTCAAGAGCCACAGCCCGTACGCGCTGACCGTCAGCCGCGACGACATCGCCGACGGCTTCTACCGCAGGCTCTACTCCCTGCAGGGCCGCAACCGCACGTTCTACAACGGCGCCGCGTTCCAGACGCACGACTCGTCACTGCTGTGGCAGTTCACCGAGAGGCTCTTGCCCCGACTCGACCAGGTCGGCCGCCCCCTCAGGCCCCGGTGAGCGCGGGGCCCGGCCCGAAATCGAAGCCCCGGGCCGGAAACCTGACAGCCGGTCAGCACGTACCCACCTCACTCGCTCCATGCGCCGGTGCCCGACTCCCACGCTCGGGCGTCGGTCAGCCGTGGCGGTAACTGGGGGGCGGGCCGGGTTCTGCTGTTTCGGGCAGGACCGAAATGCCTTCCAGGGTTCGGCTACGCCCTTCTGGCGTCCCGTGCACAGCGTGTCCTGCACCCCGTCGGGGGAGCCGACCCGGTGGCTGCGCTGATGGCCGGACCGGGCAGGTTCGGCGCCACGGCGTCGCTGCAGCCGGTGCAGGTCAACGGCTACCCGGCGCTGATCCTTCGACTCGACGGCGCGATCGGCACCGTCATGGCGGTGCGCATCGACGGTGGGCTCGTCACGGGCCTGTACGCCGTACGCGACCCCGAGAAACTGTCACGCGTCGAGCGGGAGACCACTCTGCGCCGCTGACGGCAGTCGTAGTGCGGCCACCGGGTTCGGTCGTCCGGGCAGCACCGGCCGCGGTGCCCGTGACGACCGAACGGAAACGTGTACACCCGCCAGTCGTACATGCTTTACTTCGCTCTTGTGACGAGCAGTTCGCCGGTAACTCGCGGCATGCGCACTGCCGTTACTCCGCGAGTTTTCCTGTGCAACTGGGAGGATGTCCAAGTGAAGCTCAGAATCGGCGGACTGCTCGGCGCGCTGTCCCTGGGGGCCGTTGCCGTGCTGGGGTCGGGTTCCGCCGCGCAGGCCCAGCAGGCCGACGCGGAACTCAAGAGGCTGAAATGCCCGAACTGGCAGTTCTGCCTGTACGAGCACGACAACTACCGGGGCAGCAGCGCCCGCATCCTGCTCAAGAACGTCCCCAACCTGGCGGCCTCGGACTACAGGTTCGACAACAAGGCCAGCTCCATGTCGAACAACACCGGCTACAGCGTGACGCTGTACCAGTACAAGAACTACGGCGGCGCTCGCTACGTCGCCAGGAAGCAGAGCGAGGACAAGGACCTGACCAACAACCGCTTCGACAACAAGGCCAGTTCGGTGCGGTTCAAGTTCTAGCAGCGCGGCATCGCAGGGCTCATCGGACATGAGAGCTCATCGGACGTGATCACACGAGGGGGCGTGGCCCGGCGGCCCACCGGCGCCGCGCCCTCTCCTCGCTGGAGGCCGACAGTGTCACTGTGTTCCAGGGCAGTCCCCGTGCTGGTGCTGCTGTGTGTGGTCACCGGTTGCGCAGCGGAGGTGGACTCCGCATCGAGGTCGAAGCCGGCCGCGGCGGGCGGGGCGACCACCCCCGTGCCGCCGCCCGGGGACGAGGCCGTGTCGATCAGTGTGCCGCTGGACCGCTACGACCCCTCACCCGCCGAACTGGAAGTCATCGACGCGGCCGAGGATGTCCTGGTCGGCGAGTGCATGCGGCGCCAGGGGCTGTCCTGGAAGCGCCTTCCAAGAGCCGCCGCGAAGGATGCCGAGCCGCGCAACCGGCGCCGCTACGGGGTCGTGGAGCCGGAGGTGGCCCGAACTTACGGCTACCACCTGCCTCCCGACCGGCCCACCGTCGCACGGCGGGCGGCGGCCGAGGCGAAGCGCCGGAAGGGGCTCGACGACATGGAGAAGAAGGCCGCTTACGGATCGGAAGGGCGGCCGGGCAAAACCTCCGGAGGCTGTCTGAGGAAGGCCGAGGAGACGCTGCTCGAAGAGGTTCCCGACGCGGACTTCGGCCTGCTGAACGACACCATCGGTGCCACCTACGAGCAGTCCATGAAGGACCGAGCGGTGGTGCGGGTCTTCCGAGCCTGGAGCGCCTGCATGCGGCGGGCCGGCTACCGCTACGCCGACCCGATGGAGCCCCTCGCGGACGAGCGCCGGCTGAACGGCGACCAGGTCTCCGAGGGGGAGATCCGGCAGGCCCGTGCGGATGTGCGCTGCAAGAAGAGTACCGACCTGGTGCTGGTGTGGAACGCGGCGGAGAACCGCATCCAGCGTGCGGCGACAGAGAAGAACTCCGCCGCCTTCGCCGAGCTGCTGCGTGCGCAGCGCGCATGGATGGCCGCCGCGCACCGGGTGCT
Source organism: Streptomyces sp. B15 (assembly GCF_018070605.1). Lineage (NCBI taxonomy): Bacteria > Bacillati > Actinomycetota > Actinomycetes > Kitasatosporales > Streptomycetaceae > Streptomyces > Streptomyces sp. B15. Next base: position 45,566 of record NZ_JAGPXJ010000012.1, on the reverse strand, counting down.
GGACAAGAGCTGAGCTCCGGACGGGTGCGCTCTCCCGCTGTTCCGTTCACTCCCTGGGGGGAATGACCGTCCCCCTACGGCTGTTGTGATGTCTCGATCAACAGTTGATCAACAACGAGGGGCGGGGGCGGGATCATGGCGCGGGAAGACGACCAGGTGCGCGGAATCGTGGCGGAGGGGTTCGAGGGCGTACGGGAGGCTTTCGCCTCGGTGCTCGACGAAGCGCGGGTCGCGCCCGAGGCCCAGCTCGTGGTCCATGTGGACGGCCGCCGGGTCGTCGACCTGTGGGGCGGTCCAGGGACCGAGGCGGACACGCTGACCGGTCTCTTCTCCATCACCAAGGGCGCGACCCACCTGGTGGTCGCGCTCCTGGTGCAGGACGGTGTCCTCGACCTGGACCGCCAAGTCGCCTCATACTGGCCGGAATTCGCCGCCGAGGGCAAGGACAGGCTCACGCTGCGCGAGCTGCTTGCGCATCGTTCCGGAGTCGTCGGCGTCGACGGCGGGTTCACCACCGAGGAGTTGGCCGACGACCGGCTGACGGCCGCGCGGCTCGCCGGGCAGCGGCCGTTCTGGGAGCCGGGGGCGGCCTACGGCTACCACGGCTTAGTGATCGGTGCACTGACGGGCGAGGTCGTGCGGCGGGTGACCGGCCGCTCCATCCAGGAGATCTACGAGGAGCGGATCCGGGCGCCGTACGACCTCGACTTCCATCTGGGGCTGCCCGAGGCGCTCGAAGTGCGCCGTGCCGACGTACTGCCGATGTTGCCCACTGCGGAGGAGGCCGCGCTCCTGGCGGCCAACGCGACGGCACCGGACAGCGTCCAGGCCGTCGCCTTCAACCAGAACGCGACTCCACCGACCGACCTGGTGGCCTTCGCCAACAGCCGTGCCGTCCGGGCGCTCGGTCCCACCTCGGTCGGCGGGGTCGGCACCGCCCGGGGCGTGGCGGGGATGTATGCCGCGGCGATCAGCGAGGTGGACGGCCGGGCCCCGCTGCTCAAGCCGGAGACCGTCACCGAGTTCGCCCGGATCCACTACCGCGGGACCGACCTGGTCACCGGCAACAAGGACGTCTTCGGGCTGGGCTTCGAGGAGCTGAGCGCCCGCTATTCCTTCCTCGGACCGGATGCCTTCGGCCACAGCGGCGCCACGGGATCGCTCGCTTTCGCCGACCCGGCCAGTGGCGTGGCCTACGCGTACACGCGCCGCCGCTTCGGCTTCCCGACGGGGTTCGGCGCGGGCCTGGAGAACCACAGGCTGGCCGAGGCCGCGGTAGCGGCAGCCGCCGGGCGCCGGGTCCTGTCGTCGGAGTGACCCCGAGGGGTGGGCAGGAGAGGAGCCAGGACCCCGCGCCGCCGACGAAGATCACCGGGTGGAGAATGGCCCGTGTGCCGATAACGAACATGCCGAAGACGGCGGCGATCGACGACGCTCAGCCGATCAGCTGGATCCTGGCTCGGGCCTTCGACGACGATCCGATGATGCGCTGGTTCTTCCCCGAGGACACCTCGCGCGAGGCGGCGCTGGGCCGCTACTTCGCCACGATTTTCGTCCGGCAGTACGTCCACCACGGGGTGTGCGAGCGCACCGACGCGGCTGCTGCTTTCTGGGTACCCGCTGAGGCGCAGGCCAAGGCTGTTCCCGACGCGGAGACCATCCAAGAACTCCAGAACATCCTCGGCGACCGCGCCCGCCTGTTCGGAGCCGCCGTGGAGAAGGCGGCCGAGCACGCCCCGCGGGAACCGCACTGGTCCCTGGCCGTGATCGGCGCCGACCCGGTCGCCCGGGGGCAGGGGCAGGGGGCCGCCCTGCTCCGCTCGGGACTGGCCAAGGCCGACGCGGCGGGTGCGCCCGTCCATCTGGAGTCCTCCAAGCCCTCCAACCTCCCCTTCTACGAGCACTTCGGCTTCGCGGTGCGTGAGGAGGTGCGGCTGCCGGGGGAGGGGCCGGTGCTGTGGACGATGTGGCGCGAGCCGCGCCACCGCCCGGCCGAGGCCCGGAGGGGGGGAATGACTCTGCCGCGCGCTCCCTCGTCCGACCGGTAGGTCGTCGCCGACGGACCGCGAGGCGCTGGACGCGGGACGGGGACGCGGGGCACGGCGTACAAATCCCGGACGCAGGGTCGGTGACCCGGCGGTCCGCAGCGGAGCTCAACTCGTGGTCGACTCGGTCGACTCCTTGGTCAACACGTCCATGAGGAGGTCGACAAGTCGGCCGGCCTGCTCCTTGGTGCGGTGCTGCACGGAGTAGGCGACGCCGCCCATGAGCAGCAGGACGTCGTCAGGGGCCACATCGGCTCGCAGGCTGCCGTCCCGGCTACTCCGACTGATCGTCCGGCCGATCACCGGGGCCGGACGACGATCGAGCAGACCACGTTCAGGTCGGTGCTGCCTCAGTGCTGGATCAGACCGCCGACCGGGACGGGAGCGACGTGGCCGGTCGCCGGAAGGGTCCGAGCCAGGGCGAGGCCGACGTCGACCAGGGAGGACCGGCGCAGGCCGGCGACGTCGGGGATCGGAGTCCACACCGACTCGACGATCTCACCGTTCGGTTCGGGCCGGAGCCGGCCGCCGGTGATGCGGACCTGGTAGAAGACGCCGACGTTCTGGTGGTCCGGTCCACCGGGGACGGTGCGGTCGGCCGCGGGGACGACCCGTGAGTCCACACCCAGCAGGCGTTCGACCACCGCGTCGCAACCGGTCTCCTCGCCGACCTCCCGGATCACAGCGTCGAACGGATCCTCCGCGTGCTCGACCCCGCCGCCCGGAAGAGTCCAGTTGGCCTCGCCGTTCGGCGGTACGTGACGGGCGAGCAGCACCCGTCCGTCCTCCACGCACACGGCATACGCTGCCAGCCGGAAACTCATCCCGTACCTCCCCACCGGACGCTTCGCACGCCACAGACCCACACAGAACCGGACCCAGCCTGGTCCGTACGCAAGATCCCAGCGGCCGCGTCACCGAGAACCCCTGGAACCGGCCGCGGAGTTGAGGCAACGCTGCTGGGGGAGAGGTGTCCCCGCTGGTACGGCGGTCCGGTCACCCAACGGGGGACAGGCTCTCATCCCCGTCCGTCCACCAGGCCGGATTCCCAGGCCCAGGCGGCGATCTCCACGCGGTTGCGGGCGGTCAACTTGGTCTGCACGTTGGCGAGGTGGGTCTTCACCGTGCCCACCGAGATGGTCAGTTCGGTGGCGATCTCGGCGTTGGTGAGTCCTCTGGCCACCAGACGCACCAGGTCCTCCTCCCGTGCGGAGAGCGCGGTGTGCGGCTTGCGTGGTGCGGGGACGGTGCTGTTGAGGCGCTGCAACAAGCGGACCGTGATGGCCGGGCTCACCAGGGCCTCGCCCGAGGCCGCCGCTCTGATGGCCTCGACGAGGAGGGCCGGTCCGGAGTCCTTGATCAGGAAGCCGGAAGCCCCTTCGCTCAGGGCGCGTTGCACATACTCGTCGTCGTCGAACGTCGTGACCACGACGACCTTCGGCGGATTCACGGTGCCGGGGCGAGTCAGTCTGCGCAGTGCCTCCAACCCGTCCATGCGGGGCATACGGATGTCCATCAGCACCACGTCGGGCCGGTGGCGCTCGGCGAGTTCCACGGCGTGCACTCCGTCCGCGGCCTCCGCGACGACGTCGATGTCGTCCTCCGCGGCCAGGAACATCGCGAACCCGGCACGGACCATGGCCTGGTCGTCGGCGATCAGTATGCGGATCGTCACGAGGCCACCACCCGTGCCGGTGGCACCTGTGTCCCCGGTGGCACAGGTGTCACCGGGAGTGTCGCCTCGACACCCCAGCCGCCGGCAGTCACAGGTCCCGCCTGGACACTTCCGCCGATCAGGCCCACCCGTTCGGCCAGGCCCTTCAGCCCGAAGCCGCTGTCGGAGACGTGGCGCGGCCGTCCGTCGTCGCTGACCCGTACGGCGATCCGGTCTCCCGAGCGGTCCACGCGCACCCGCACCTCGGTGCATCCGTGAGCGTGTTTGCGCACGTTGGTGAGGGCTTCCATCACCACCCGGTGGGCGGTGGTGGTCACCTCCACCGGCAGGTCGTCGAAGGACCCTTCCAGTTCGAGCCGGGCCCTGGCGCCACCGATCGCCGAGAACTCCTCGACGAGCGTACGTACCTCGTCGATGCCCGCCAGCGGTGTCAGTGCCACTTCCGCGTCGGCGTCGCGCAGCATTCCGACCATGTGCCGCATGGAGGTCAGCGCCTCCGCCCCCGCCTGTTCGATCCGCTGCAGCGCGGGTGGCACGAGTTCGGGCCGTCGGTCCGCCACCACCTGGGCTCCCTGTGCCTGTACGACGATGCCGGTCACGTGGTGGGCGACGAAGTCGTGCAGGTCCCTGGCGAACTCTGTCCGCTGCTCCAGCCTGAGGGCCGCCGCCTGCCGCCGCCGGTCCGCCAGGAGCAGTCGCATCCCGAGGCCGATACCCAACGCCGTGACCGCTGCGAGCGCGAAGAGCAGCGCCATGATGGTGGTGGACTGCCGCACCGAGACCGACACCGGCCGCAGCACGATCGCCATGCACAGCAGGGGGACGGCAGCCGTCGCCCACGACGGCCGCCCTCGCCGGGCGACGATCAGCAGGAGCCACGTCAGCGCCGCCGGTTCGGCGAATCCCATGGCCTGGGAACTGGCGCGCATCTCCAGGTGCAGCCAGACCGAGAGGCACAGCGACACGACCGAGAGTACGCAGGCGGCCTTCGGCAGCGTCTGGCTGCCGAGCCGGGGCGAGGCGACGACAAGGGCGACGGCCAGCAGCGCGCCGGTCAGCTTGGGGGGACCTTGATCCACGACCCTGGAGAAACCGGCAACCCCGTAGAAGCCGCCGGCCCAGTCCAGCACGACGAGCCCCACCAGGCCGCCGGCCAGCAGCGCCCACACCGGGACAGGCAGGAGCTGCGAAACTCCCTTCCCACGTGTGGCCGTGGGGGCCATGGGTGCGGCCGAGGGCGGGTTCGCTTCGTCCGCCGCCTCCGCCATCTTCGTCACCGTCCCTCCCGCCGACCGGCCGAAAGTCGGAGTCGGCCGCGCAAGATCTGCCTTTCGCCCGATCCGCCGCGCGACGCGACGGAGAAGAGTCGTGCTCACCGGGCGGCGTTCGCCTTCCATCACCCGAGGAGCATGTCATGATCACGGCCGACCTCAGCTCGGCGGGACCCCGCAGCTGCCGGAGCCCGCGTCGTGCTGCCGGGCTCCCGGCCTCGACGGCACGCGACGGCAGCCGCACGGACGACGACCGGCCCCTCTGCCCCCAAGGCATACGGCCGTCTCTTTCCCACGCACAGGAGCCACACATGAACCACTCAGGGATGCACCACCCAGGCGGAACGGGGTACGCACCCCCTGTCGGAAACGCGGCGATCGAAGCCCATGGGCTCGGCAAGAAGTACCGGCGTGGCTGGGCGCTGCAGGATGTCTCCTTCCGACTGCCCGCCGGGCGGGTGTGCGGCCTGGTAGGCCCCAACGGGGCGGGCAAGAGCACCCTGATGAGCCTGGCCACCAACATGATCCAGGCCACGACCGGCACCCTGCGGGTGTTCGGTGCGGCACCGGGGTCGAGGGAGGCGGTCCTGCGGACGGCGTTCCTGTCCCAGGAAAAGTCGCTGTTCCGGCGCTTCACCGTGGCCGAGACCCTGCGGCTCGGCCATGAACTCAACCCCCGCTGGGACCAGGGTGTCGCGGAAGGCCTCGTCAGCGCGGGCCAGGTGCCGTTGTCAGCGAGGATCGGGACCCTGTCCGGCGGGCAGCGCACCCGCGTCGCCTTCTCCCTGGCTTTCGGCAAGCGCCCCGACCTGCTCATCCTCGACGAGCCGATGTCCGACCTGGACCCGCTGGTCCGCCGCGAGCTCATGGCCACACTGACGGCGGAGGCCGCCCAGCACGGTACGACGGTGCTGGTGTCCTCGCACATGCTCGCCGAGCTCCAGCACATCTGCGACTACCTTCTCGTCGTCGCGAACGGCGGTCTGCGGCTCGCGGGCGAGGTGAACGAACTGCGCGCCGCGCACGCCTGGTTCGCCGCCCCGGGCGGCGGCCCGTCGTCCGCCCTCGCACCGCACAGGGTCGTCGAGTTCCGCGGTGAAGAGGGCGGGCAGGGTGCCCTGGTACGCCTCGGCGGGCCGAACGAGTACGACGGGCAGGCCGAGCACCCCACCCTGGAGGAGCTTCTCCTCGCCTATCTGAGGTCACCCGACGGGCCTTCGCTGATCGCCCCCAGCGCCCAGGCCGGCGACATCCACGACATCATCGCCCGCGACCGGAACAACACGGTGACCGCATGACCACGCTCACTCACGACCCGGCCCACTCGGTGTCCGCGTGGCGCCCACGCGACGGACGCGGCTCCCGGCAGGCCGGCCCCAGGCTCGGCGGTACGTCCTGGCTCGTCTGGCGCCAGCACCGCGCCGCGTACTGGACCCTCATCGCCGTCACCCTTCTCGGCGTGGCCGTCATGGTCTGTCTGCGCGGGCAGATGATGGACCAACTGAACGCCCTGGACTCGCCCCCGAAGAAGTCGGACAGCCTTCCGCCCGATTTCGAGAAGCACACCAGCCGCCTGTTCGGCTTCGGGAGCTATCTGGGCTACCTCCCCATCCTGGTCGGTGTCTTCCTCGGTGCCCCGCTCATCGCGGGTGATCTGGAGTCCGGCACCGCCAAGCTGGTGACCTCGCAGTCCGTCAGCCGGCTGCGGTGGCTCACCACGAAGCTGGCCATGACCGCCGGGCTGATCGCCTTGTGCACCGCTGTGCTCGGCGCGGTGTTCAACTGGTGGTGGAGCCCGCTCAGGGGGCGCTCCGACACCCTGGAATGGACCAGCAGCGTGTTCTTCGACGGCACCGGGATCATGCCGGTGGCCTACGCCCTGCTCACCTTCACCGTGGGCGTGGCGGTCGGCATGGTCCTGCGCCGCACGCTGGTGTCGATGGTGGTCACGCTCGGCATCGTCGGGGCGATCGGGCTCGTCTGGGACCGCTTCCGTCTGGACCTGGGGAGCGTCCTGTCGGTCAGCACCCACAACGGCGTCGGTCCCGGTGCCGCGCCTCCGAAGCTGCCCGACCAGGCGGTGCAGCAGGGACAGGGCGCGTACTTCCTCACCAGCTCCGGAGACAAGCTGGACTGGACGACGTGCGTCGCTCAGTCGGAACACACCAAGGCACACACCGCCTGCCTGGAGTCGAAGCACGTCATCGGCTGGTCCATCGACTACCTCCCCGTCTCCCAGATGCACACGATGCAGTGGCTCGGAGCCGGCATCATGCTCGCCGTCACCGCAGCCGTCGTCGTCGCCTTCATCATCCCTTGGGCATCGATGGGCAAGGCAGCCGGGGCCGCTCAGCGCGTCGGAAGATCGATGGCGACCTTCAGCCGTTCGAGGTAGAACTCGAACCACGAAGTCGGGTTCGGGCGGGTAGAGGTCCCAGTCGACGACCTGCGCACCGAGGTCGACCAGCCGCCGGACCTCGGCCTGTTGTTCCTCCGCTGTATCGGTGATATGACGGGAAAACGCAGCCTCAACATCCGGCAAGCCTGATGATCGCTCCGCTCCGGGCGTGGGAGGCGCCCTCCGCGCTGGAACTCTCCCTCGCCCCGGGCCGCAGGCCGGTTCCCCCGGCCCCTGCGGAGCACGCTATATCCCGCGCCCTGCGGAGCACCGTTTCGCCGCCCGCTCCCGGGAGCGCGCAGCATGCGCCGGGTTGTCAGGTGCCCGTCCTTCCGCCACCGGCATCAGCGCTGGTTCGGGGGGTGACGACCACCGTCACCGTCGCCCCGGGCCGTGCGTGCACCCGTGCCAACGCCGTCCGGTTCGACGGGAGTACGGGCGTCGCGGTCCCTGCCGGTCCCGTCACCCGGACCCGCCATCCGCCAGGGCGTGGCGGTACGCGCACCTCGGTGATGCCGTGCCCCGCCCGGTACGCCAGCCGGTAGGCGCCGGTTTCCGGGGTGTGTTCCTCCGCGGCGAACTCGCCCGCCACGGCCGGGGCGTACGGGGCCGCCGTCTGCTCCTTGTTGGTGCGGAAGCGGCCCTTCTCGTCGACGGCGCAGTAGCCGCCCCCGTAACACCAGACGTAACTCGCCCAGCCCGAGCTGTAACGGTTCAGCGAGGCGAGCGCGTCGCGGTAGAAGCGGCCCATGTTGGGCAGGGCGTTGTTGAGCGGCCCCCACTCACCCACGACCACCGGGACGCCGTACCGTGCCGGGTAGTCGGTCACGGCCGCCTCGTAGGCCTCGATCCAGCCCGCGGCGGGGTCGTAGTCGTCGCCCGCCTCCATCGCTCCGTTGTAGAAGTGCGGCGCGTAGACGCCCTTGGGGTCGTCGATGCGGCCGAGGCCGGTCGGGACGCCCTCGCCCACGATCGGGGTCGGCTCGAAGAAGATCCAATTGTCGTCGTCGACAGAACGGATGGCGTCCGCGAGGCGGTTGTACATCGGGGTGAGCTGCTCCGCCTCGATGCGCCGGGCCGCCGTCGGCAGATCCTCGCCCGCCCGGATCTCGCCCATCGGTTCGTTGATCAGGTCGTAACCGATGACGGCCGGATGGTCGGCGAACCGGGCCGCCAGCACTCGCCACATACGTGCCTGAGCCCGCTGCAGATCGGCGTCCGTGTACAGATGGGTGAACGCGCGCTGCACGGCCGGCTCGAAGTATTCGGAGAACCAGTCGTCGGGACGCGGCTCGAAGGGCAGGCCGTCGGTCCTGGTGGCCCACGCGGGGATCCCACGGTGTCCGAAGGCGGGCCCGAAGACGTCCTGGTGGGCGTCGATCAGAACATGGACGCGGTAGCGGCGCGCCCAGTCCAGAACGCGCTCGATCTTCTTGAGGTAGTCCGCGCTGTAGTGGCCGCGCCGGGGCTCCAGGTCGTCCCAGAAGACCAGCAACCGGGCGAAGTTGAAGCCCTGATCGTGCAGATCCCTGAAATGGCGCTCGGTGATGGCCGAAAGCGCCTGCTCACCCCGGTGCTTCTTGTCCTCGATGTTCCAGCCGCGCAGGGTGAGTACCCGTCCGCGGTCGTCGGTGAGACGGGGCGGCTGCGGCGGCCCGGTGTCCGTGCCGGTCGCGACCGCGGGAGTGGACACCGCGCCGAGCAAGAGGGAGCCGACGAGCATGGTGAAGGCGGCGAGGGCGGCGAGCAGACGTCGGTACACGGGCGGGCCTCCGGGTCGGTCGTACGGTCGGTTCCTTGGGTCGTCGGTTCCTTGGTTCCTTGGTGCCGCAGATCCCACCAGCCGCCTGACGACCCATCAAGTCATCATCAGGCTGGACTTTCCTCGCCCCGCCTCCCGCCGGTTCTCCCGAGATCGGCTCCCCGACGCAGCCACTGCCGGCCGACCGACGGCCTCCTCCGCTCCGTCCGGCTGCGTCGCGCGCTCGCCCTCTTGCCGGCGCTCGGGCCCGGTGTACGGTCCTCGTCCGGGGCGAGCCCACGGGCGTCGACGGCGGCCCCGATGCCAAGCGCGGATGAGGAGCGAGACCAATGACCAGTGGCAATCGCGCAGCACCGCCCCGTTTGGGAAGCGAACGCGACACGCTGCGGGCTTTTCTCGACCACCACCGTGCGACCCTCGCCATGAAGTGCGAAGGGCTCACCGATGAGGAGCTGCGGAAGCAGTCGATGCCGCCCTCCACGCTTTCGTTGCTCGGTCTGGTACGGCACATGGCGGAGGTGGAACGTGCTTGGTTCCGCCGCGTGTTCGAGGACAACGACGCGCCCATGGTCTGGTCCGACAAGGTCGATTTCCAGGCGGCGTACGACGCGAGCACGTCGACCAGGGACGAAGCGTTCACGGCCTGGGAGGCGGAGGTGCGCCACTCACGCCGCATCGAGCGTGAGGCCGACACCCTGGAACGGACCGGGTATCAACCAAGGTGGGGCCAAGAGGTGTCGCTGCGCATGGTGATGGTGCACGTGCTTTTGGAGTACGGCCGCCACAACGGGCACGCGGACTTCCTGCGCGAAGGTGTCGACGGCACCGTGGGCGCCTGAGCCCGCAGCGCTCTCCGGCCCTTCCGGAAGTCGATGCGGTGGCCGCCATCGGTGGGGCGGTGGGCGTTTACGACCCGACAGCCCGTCCAGTGTCCGGAGAGCGGCAGTCGGTCGGCCGGTGGAAGCGGCGCCGAGACGGGGTCCGCCTGGAACGACTGGAGCATCGGGGCAGCGAAGCGCCGTGAGGCCGCAGCCCGTACCTCGGGCGACCCCGCGGATGCCCTCGTTCGCCATCAACGCCAGGCTGACGCCCTCCAGCACGAAGTCCCGCCGCAGGGTGCCCGCTTCCTTCGCGCGTCGTACGAGGTCGAGCAGCAGTTGCAGCGTGCGATCACACTCCTCGGCGAAGCCGGCTGCTCGGTGAAGGCCTCGATCAGCAGCGCTTCCTTGCTCGGAAGGTGCCGGTGGACGGTCGCGACGCCCACCTGTGCGCGCCGGGACATCCATCCGGGTCCTCGACCGGTCGCCGTCGGCGCAGGACACACCGTGCTGGTGCACGGCGCGGCGGGCGGGGTTGGGCACGATCGCCGTCCAGCTCGCGGTCGCCCGCGGTGGCACCGTCATCGGTACGGCGAGTAAGCACAGCCACGACTTCCCGCGCTCCCTCGGTGTCGAGCCGACAACCTACGGGGAAGGGCCGGCCGAACGGGTCCACGCGCTCGCACCGGCCGGGGTGGCCGGGGTGTTCGACTGCGCCGGAGGAGCGCTGCCCGACCAGGTCGCCATCGCCGGGGACCCGGCGCGGCGGCGTTCCCGCTCGCCGAGACTGCGGCGGCGCACGAGCTGAGCCGGAGTCGTCACGCCCCGTGGAAAGATCGTGCTGGTGAGCTGAGCCGGTGCCCGTCGCGGGCACGACGAGTCCGGGGACCCGGGTCGGGCGAAGGTGCACAGCCGTACGTATCCGTGCGTCAGTCCTCGGGCTTGCGTCTCCAGGGCCGGCGGCGCAGTCTGCGTCGACGCTTTCGCTCGTTGTCACCCCGCCGGGCCCGGCTCCAGAACCAGCCGGCCGGCGGCTCGTCGGAGCGCCACGGCTCCCGCTGGGGGTATCCCTCCCGCTGCCACCGGGCGGCCAGCGCCCGGGTGCGGGCCGCCGGCTCCGTCACGCCGGCGGCGCGGATGAACGCTTCGTCGAACTCGACGGGACCGGTCTCATCGGGGCCGGTCCCGTCAGGGCCGGTCTCGTCGGGGTCCGTCTCGACGGGATTCCCGTGGGAGGGGGCGGTCCCGGGGGCTGTGGCTGCAGCCTGGGAGCCGTCCGTCCTCTCCGGAGCATCCGCTTCGGACGGCCGAGAGGTTTGCGACGAAGCAGCCGCGTCCTCGGGCGAAGCTCCGTTCTCGGGGCCGCGGCTGCTCTGCCCGTCACCGCCCGGCCCACCACCGCTGTCCCTGACCATCGCGACCTCCTCACCTCTCCAGACTAAGAAAGGGGAGCTTCGGGACCTTCCCGCGCTCGATGAGAAACAGCTGAGAAATCTGCTCAGCGGCGGGCGCGAGCGCGGGCCTCCCGCGGTGGGGGGATGAACTGCAGCTCCAGTGCGACCGGCGGCTCGGCGACGCCCGGCCCACCGGCGGCGGCCCAGTGCAGCAGGTCATCGGTGCAGTCGTCGTCCATGGCGAAGCCGACCCAGACGGCACGCGCGCCGGCCCGGCGCCCGGCTGTGGAGGGCTGGACGACGATGACGTTGGCCTGGCCGCAAGGGCCGAGGCAGTCCGTCGTACGGACGGCGAAGCGTCCGCCGGATGCGGCGGCGCCCGTGCGTAGTCGGTCGAGCTGCCAGGCGTGGTTGGTGCCGGGGTGCTTGGCCGGGTTGCCGCAGCAGCAGCCCCGGCACACCACCAGAGTGCAGGGCCGCTGCCCGGCCGCGCGGAGCACGGAACGGTTCACAGCGCGCTCCTCGGGGGCACGCCGCACGCCTGCATCCGCGCGTCGTCGCGGCCGACGGCCGACGGCGACGGGCCCGGCGGAGCGGTGCCCGCCGGGGTTGTGGCCGGGGCTGTGGCCGGGAGGTTCCAAACGGGCACGTATGACTCCTGTCGGTTCGGTCGGCGGGGGAGCAGGGAGGGAAGAGCGGCCCCTGGGCCGTCCTCTGGCCCGGCCTCCCGATCCGTCCAGCAGCGGCCTCCACGGATAGCACGGCCGGACGGTGCGCGGCGGACGGGGGGCCGCTCGTGTCCGTGAGGGGGCCGGGGGGAGCCGGGGGTTGGCCGTGGCGGGAGGGGGAATCGGGCCGGAGGAGGCCCAAGGGGCGCAGGCAACGGGGCCGGGCCAGGCATGTGTTGAGTCGTTTCAATCTCTTGTTGCCCGGGTCTTGTTCCGGCGTCGGGGGCGGGCCTAGTGTCCCTCGCGAGGAAAGCGCTTTCTGTCCTCTGCCGCCTCCCCTGTTCCTGCCCCACCTGTGCTCGCCACCGCTGTTTGCGTGCGCGTCGCTCCAGCACCCGCGCGCGTCCGTGCTCCTCCGTGCCCCACCCCTCTGCCCCCACAAGGAGCCTCTTCCGTATGCCTGTTGAGACCTCTCCCGTCCGTGCCTCCGTCATCGGCACCGGTGGAATCGTCACCGGTAGCCATCTGCCGGCGCTGCGCGCGCACGCCGACCAGGTGCGCCTCGTTGCCGCCGTCGACGTGGACGAGAGACGGCTTGCGGCCTTCCGTGACCAGGCCGGAGAGCATGTGGCCGGCTACCACGACACCGCGCGGATGCTCGCCGCCGAGCGCCCCGATCTGGTGCTGATCGGCACACCTCCTTCGCTGCACACCGAGCAGGTGTGCGCCGCGCTGGAGGCCGGCGCCTGGGTGCTGTGCGAAAAGCCGCTGTGTCTCTCGCTCGCCGAGTACGACGAGATAGCCGCCGCCGAGCAGCGGTGCGGCGAGAAGTACTCCGGCGCCGGCGGCGGCCGGCATGGCGGCGGGCCGGGCGGGCCGTACGCGTCCGTCGTCTTCCAGCACCGCTACGGCTCCGGCGCCGTCCACGCCCGTGAACTGCTGACCGCCGGGGAGTTGGGGCGCCCTCTGGTCGCTCACTGCCAGACCACCTGGTACCGGGATGCCGCCTACTACGGCGTTCCGTGGCGCGGCCGGTGGAGCACCGAGGGTGGCGGTCCCACGATGGGGCACGGCATCCACCAGATGGACCTGCTGCTGCATCTGCTGGGCGACTGGAGCGAGGTCCGGGCGATGGCCGGCCGGCTGGTGCACGCCGTGGAGAGCGAGGACGTCTCCACGGCCCTCGTACGGTTCGAGAGCGGGGCGATGGCGACCGTCGTCAACAGCGTGCTGAGCCCCGACGAGGTCAGCCGTATCCGTATCGACTGTGCGGACGCCACCGTGGAGTTGACCCATCTGTACGGCCACCGCAACGACGACTGGGCGTACACCCCGGCGCCGCACGTGGACGACCGCGGGCCGCGCAGCACCCGCTGGCGCACTCCCGCAGCGGATGTCCCCAGCTCGCACGCCGCCCAGCTCGGTGACTTCCTGGATGCCCGGGAGAAGGGGGTCCGACCGCCCGGCAGCGGCCAGGACGCGCGCCGGACCCTGGAACTCGCCGCCGCCGTCTACAAATCGGCCTTCACCGGCCGGCCTGTCGGTGCGGGAGAGATCGCCCCCGGCGACCCGTACTACCGCGCCATGCACGGCAACCACCCCGACTGGGCACCGAAGGAGCGGACCGAACAGTGACGAGCGCACCGACCACCGCAGCCGGCACCCTCACCGTCACCCACGTACACGGCGAACGCGTCAGTGTGCGCGCTGCCGGCGGAAGCGAGCTGATGGCATACGTGTACGCGCCCGACCCCGATCCGTTCGAGTCCCGCAAGCCGTACGCACACCCGCTGCGGACCCTCGGCGGGCGTACGGTGACCGGCTACCGGCCCAACGACCACCGATGGCACAAGGGCCTGCAGATGACAGCCAGCCACTTGTCCGGGCAGAACTTCTGGGGCGGCAACACCTATGTGCACGGGGAGGGTTATCTGCCGCTGCGTGACCGGGTGGGGTCCATGCGACACGACGGCTTCGACGCGTTCGAGGTCAGCGACGCCGCGCTGCACTTCACCGAACGGCTCACCTGGGTGGAGAACGGCGGCGCCGAGTGGGCGAGCGAGACGCGCTCCGTCGCGCTGCACTCCGTGGACACCGAGGCCGGCGCCTACGCCCTGGACTGGTCGATCGAGCTGACCAACACCCGTGATGAGCCGCTGCACTTCGGCTCGCCCACCACGCACGGCCGTGAGATGGCCGGGTACACCGGTCTGCACTGGCGGGGGCCCCGCGCCTTCACCGGAGGGCAGGTGCTGGTCCGGGGCGGGCCGAGCACCGACAAGGCCATGATGGGGCAGTCCGCCGCCGATCACCCCTGGCTGGGCTTCGTCGGCGAGCACGACGACGTGGACGGACACGCGACCGTCGTCTTCGCGCACGCGCCGGAGAACGCCGAGGCCGTACACCCCTCCCACTGGTTCGTCCGCTCCGAACCGACACCCACCGTCGCCTTCTCCTGGGCGTTCTTCGAGGAGTTCGAGCTGCCGCCCGGCAACAGCTTCCGCTACCGCTACCGCGTGCTGATCGCCGACGGGGCATGGGAAGCGGACGCCGTCGACCGGTATCTGTCCGCTCTGCCCTGGTGACGGGCACCAGGGAGCGCACCCACCGACGAAGGGAGACCCGCCGTGCTGGACGCACCCTTGCCGGGCGGCATCGGCCTGTCCCATATCAGCGCCTACACCTGGCAGGCAGTCGACGGTGTGTGTGGCGGCAGCCCGCACATCCATCTGGCTTGCACCGAGGCGTACGTCGTCACCCAGGGGGAGGGGGCGGTGCAGACCCTGACCCTCGACGACGGTTTCACCGAGACACCGCTGGCGCCCGGCTCGCTCGCCTGGTTCACGCCGGGAACCGTGCACCGCATGGTCAACGGCTCCGGGCTGCGGGTCACCGTGCTGATGCAGAACAGCGGTCTGCCGGAGGCCGGTGACGCGGTCTTCACCTTCCCGCCGCATGTGCTCGACGACCCGGACGCCTACGCCGCCGCCGCCACGCTGCCCGGCACGGCCGGACCCGAGACGGACAGCGCAGCGCTCGGACGGCGCGACCTCGCCGTCGAGGGCTTTCTGCTGCTGCGCGAGGCCCTGGCGGACGGTGACACGGGAGCGCTGCGGGCCTTCCACCGGGCCGCCGCACGGATCGTCGCTCCCAAGGTGACCGCTTGGCGGGAGCGCTGGCGGCACGGGGCCCTGGCGGCGGCCGAGCGCACCGGGGAGCAGCTGGACGCGCTCGCCGAGGGCGACCCCTCCCACCTGGCCGCCGCCCACGCGTACGCCGCCGGCCCCACCCGGCGCGGTGGCTACGGAATGTGTGGACGCCGCGACGAGTACGCGCTCGCGGGCACCACCCTGCCGTACTACGGCGAGTAGTGTCCGCGCCTCTTGGCGGGTCAGCGTCCGGCGCCGTCCTCCGGCGCGCGTCTCCCACCGCTCTCGGCCCCCTTGCCACCGCATCCCCCCTCCCTCCCGCCGTCCACGAAAGGTCCCTTCCTCATGTACCGACCCAGAACGCGGGCGTTCGGTGCCGCAGCCGCCGCGTTCGCGCTGTGCGCTGCTCTGGCCGGTTGCAGCCAGGGCGCCTCGGCGGCGGGCGACGACAAGGTCGTGCTCCGGTTCACCTGGTGGGGCAACGCCGATCGCGCGGCCCGCACAGAGAAGGCCGTCGCTGCTTTCGAAAAGGCTCACCCGAACGTCGACATCCGGACGTCCTACTCCCCGTACGAGGCCTACAAGCAGAAGCTCGCCACCCAGGCGGCGGGCGGGGACGCGCCCGACATCGCCCAGCTCGACTACCGGCAGATCAGCCAGTACGCCGGGTCCGGAATCCTCCTCGACCTCGCCGAGCAGCGCAAGGCCCTGCCGACCGGGCAGATGGACAAGTCGCTGCTGAGGACCGGCCAGTTCGAGGGGAAGCAGTACGCCATCCCGATGGGCGTGGGCACCCAGGCACTCGCGTACGACAAGAAGGCGTGGCGCGAGGCGGGTCTGCCGCCGCCGCGTCCCGGCTGGACGTGGGACGACTTGGAGAGCGTCCTGCGCGAGGTGAAGCGCGAGCACGACAGCCCGGTGATGACGGACCCCGGCTCGATGGAGGACTGGTTCGAGGTCTGGCTGCGCTCCCGGGGCAAACGCCTCTACGACGACAAGGGCCAGGTCGCCTTCAGCGAGGCCGACCTGACGCGCTATTGGACGTACACGAGCAAGCTGCGCAAGGAGGGGCTGGTCAGCCCGGCCGAAGGCACCACGCAGTTGGACGGTTCCGTGGAGAACTCGCCCATGGGCCGCAAGAACGCGATGGCGGAGTTCAACTGGGACGCGCCCTCGGCCGGTTTCGAGGCGGTCTACGGTGACCGGCTCGCTCTGGCACCGATGCCGGCAGGTGAGAACGGCACCATGGGCCAGTACTACAAGCCCTCGATGCTCATCGGTATCTCCGCCAAAAGCTCGCACCCGCGTGAGGCCGCCCGCTTCATCGACTTCCTCCTCAACTCCGACAAGGCCGCAGACATCCTCACCGTCGACCGCGGCACGCCGGTCAACAACCGACAGCGCGAGCGGATGCTGCCGAACCTCACCGGCTTCCAGAAGGCCGTCGCCGATCTGCAGGAGTCGCTCGAGGGCAAGTTGAAGGCCCCGCCGACAGCACCCCCGCGCGGTGACAACGCTCTCCAGTCGGTCTTCCAGAAGGATTACGACCAAGTGGCCTTCGAGAAGGCCTCCCCGCGCCGGATGGCACAGCAATTCCTCACCGAGGCAAGAGCGGAGCTGAGGCCGTGATGCCCCCTACTCCCACCACATCACCCGCAGCAGCCACCGCACCGGGCGCCGACGGCACGAACGCTGCCGCAGGGCGGGCACGGGCCGGAGCCCCCGGCCGTCGTCCCGGCCGCAGCGGCGGACGCACGCCTCGCAGGGAACCGCAGGGCCCCGCCTGGATCTTCCTCTCGCCGTGGGTGCTGGGCGCGGCCGTCCTGACCCTGCTGCCGATGGCGGTTTCGCTGTATCTGTCGTTCACCGACTACAACCTGTTCGACCCGCCGTCCTGGATCGGGCTGCGCAACTACGTGCAGATGTTCACCGAGGACCCCAGGCTGCTGCGTTCGGTCGGCAACACCCTGCTGTACGTCCTGGTCGCCGTGCCACTGCAACTCGCCCTGGCGCTGGCAGCAGCCGTCGCGCTCAAGTCGATGCGGCGCGGCAAGGACTTCTACCGCTCGGCCTTCTACGCGCCCTCACTGCTGGGCGCCTCCATGAGCATCGCACTGGTCTGGCGGGCGCTCTTCAACGACGGCGGCACCGTCGACAATCTTCTGAGCACGTTCGGTGTGCACACCGGAGGCTGGGTCAACCGGCCCGGCTGGGCCCTGCTCACCGTCGCCCTGCTGACCGTCTGGCAGTTCGGGGCGCCCATGGTCATCTTCCTCGCCGGGCTGCAACAGATACCCGGCGAGCTCTACGAGGCCGCGGCGGTGGACGGGGCGGGCCGGTGGCGGCAGTTCGTCTCCATCACCCTGCCGATGCTCTCCCCGGTGCTCTTCTTCAACCTGGTGCTCCAGACCATTCAGGCGTTTCAGGTCTTCACCCCCGCCTTCGCGGTCAGCGGCGGCCGGGGTGGTCCCGCCGACTCGACACTCTTCTACACCCTCTATCTCTACGACCGCGGCTTCACCGCCTCCCACATGGGCTACGCCTCCGCGATGGCCTGGATGCTGCTGCTGGCCATCGGCATCGTCACCGCGGTGCTCTTCCGCACCTCCCGCTCCTGGGTCTTCTACGCCAACGAGGAGGGCCACTGATGTCCGCGCACGCCACCGCGAGTCCCCCGTCCGGCAGGGACGTACCCCCTGCTCGAAGAGCTCGCGGGCGGGGCGGCTGGCCCCGCGTCGCGCTGCACGCCGGATGCCTGGGCGCGCTCATCGTGCTGCTCTACCCCCTGGCGTGGCTGGTGGCCACCTCGTTCAAACCGGCGGACGAGGTGCTCTCCAGCCTGGCCCTGCTGCCCTCCCGGCTCGCCACCGAGAACTATTCGACGGCGGCGGACGGTATCGAGGGCGTCAGCCTCCTCCAGCTGTTCGGCAACTCGCTGACCATCTCGCTCGGCGCCGTACTGGGCAATGTGCTCAGCTGCTCACTGGCCGCCTACGCCTTCGCCCGGCTTCGCTTCCGGCTGCGCGGGCCGCTGTTCGCGTTCATGATCGCCACCATCATGCTGCCGCATCACGCGGTGCTCATCCCGCAGTACATCGTCTTCAACCAGCTCGGCATGGTGAACACCTTCTGGCCGATGGTGCTGCCGAAGTTCCTGGCCACCGACGCGTTCTTCGTCTTCCTCATGGTGCAGTTCATGCGCGGCCTGCCGCGTGAGCTCGACGAGGCCGCGAAGATCGACGGCTGCGGTCCCTTCCGCACCTTCGCACGCATCGTCCTGCCGTTGACCAGACCCGCGCTCATCACCACCGCGATCTTCACCTTCATCTGGACCTGGAACGACTTCTTCACCCAGCTGATCTACCTGTTCGAACCGAGCAAATACACCCTCACCCTCGCGCTGCGTACCTTCGTGGACACCTCCAGCCAGTCCGCGTACGGGCCCATGTTCGCGATGTCGGTGATCGCGCTGCTGCCGATCGTGCTGTTCTTCCTCGCCTTCCAGCGGCTGCTGGTCGAGGGCATGGCCAACTCCGGACTGAAGGGCTGACGCGATGAGCACACCCCAGGGCGTACGCGAGCGGGGAGAGCTGTTCAGCCCGCGCTTCGAGCTCTTCGCCGACGTGCTCAGCATCGGGCTGGCCACCGCCGTGGCCGCCCTACCGCTGGTCACGGCACCGGCCGCGCTGGCTACGGCCTGCGCTGTACTGCGCCGCCGCCGGCTGTACGACGAACCGTGCACCGCCAGGCGCTACCTGACCGTCCTGCGGGCCCGGGAGGATCGACGCGGAGACCTGGCCGCGGGAGCCGTGCTGCTGGCGGCCTGCGCCCTGCTGGCCGCAGACGCGGCACTGGTGGCGGCGGGACTGCCAGGCGCCGCGCAGTTCGCTCTCTTCCTCGCCGCCGCGGCGGCCGTCGCGGCCCTGGTGGGGCTGCGCGCCTGCGCGGGATACCGGGCCGGGGCGGGCCACGGCTGGCGGGCGGCCTGCCGGGATGCGGCGGGCCGGGCCGTGCGGGACGTGCCGGGCAGCGTGCTGGTGCTGCTCGCACTGTGCACAGCAGGCATGTGTGTCTGGGCGCTGCCACCGTTGCTGTTCCTGGTAGCGGGGCCGTTGGCGGTCGCACTGACCGCCGTCGAGCTGCGCCTGCGCTGACCGTGCCGTCACCGGGGCCGGTGACGCCGCTCGCATCGGGCCCCCGACATGCAGTCGGGCCCCGGACATGCAAAGGCCCCGGCCAGCGGGGGAACCGGCCGGGGCGGAGGCCCCTGGCCGGTGGGGGGGAATACCGACCGGGGCCTGTTCGGGGTGGTCTACGGAAGGGCGGTCGCCTCTCGGCGGTGGGCTCCATGGGGCTTCAGCCGAACGATCTTCCCCATGGGCGACAGGTGAGGCCCGGGGACACTGTTCCCTTCCGCAGCCACGTCCTTTACAACGGCAACGGGGTCCCCGGTGTTCCGCCCGAATCGCTCCTTTCGTGTGATCTGAGTCATAGCCGGGCACCGTGCATCGCTCTCCTCGCCCGGTCAGTCCAGGTCGGACATGTCGAGTACGAAGCGGTGGCGGACGTCGTTGCGCCGTAGCCGGTCCAGGGCTTCGTTCACCCGCGCCGAGGCGAGCAGCTCGATGTCTGCGGTGATGTCGTGCTGCGCGCAGAAGTCGAGCATGGCGGCGGTCGCCCGCCGACCGCCGCTGCCTGCCGAGCTGAGCTTCTTGCGTCCCACGAGCAGGTCCATCGCTTCCAGGGTGACGGTACCGAGGTGCCCGAGCAGGCTGAGTGTCCCGTCCATGGCGACCAGACGTAGATAGGCAGCGAGGTCGTGCGGGGCGGAGATGGTGTCGATGACGATGTCGAAGCGGTCGCGGGCGTCGGCCATCTGGTCCGGGTCGGTGGAGACCAGCAGGCCGTGAGCGCCGAGGCGCCGGGCGTCGTCGCCCTTGTCCGGCGAGCGGCTGACGACCCAGGTCTCAGCGCCGAGTGCCACCGCCAGCTTCACCGCGAGATGGCCCAGGCCGCCCAGCCCTGCCACCGCGACGCGGACTCCCGGCCCCGCGCCGAGCGCCTGGAGCGGCTCCCAGACGGTGATCCCGGCGCAGAGCAGCGGGGCCGCGGCGGCCGGGTCCAGGCCGGGGGGCAGGGGGTGGGCGAATCGGTCGCGGAGGACGTATTCGCGGGAGTAGCCCCCAAGGGTGGTCGATCCGTCGTGGCGGTCGACGCCGCCGTAGGTCAGAGTCGGAAAGGCACGGCAGAAGTTCTCCTGGCCGCAGCGGCACATCGCGCACTCACCGCAGGAATCGACGATGTTGCCCACCGCCACCGGGTCGCCGGGGGCGAAGCGGGTGACCTCGGAACCGGTCTCGGTCACGACGCCCGTGAACTCGTGCCCCGGCACCAGGGGCGTATGTGCTGCGCTGTCGAGGGCGTCCAGGGCGTGCAGATCGGTGTGGCACACACCGCAGTAGTCCACCCGGACCGCGAGATCGTCGGGGCGCAGGGCGCGTCGTTCCACCGGCACCCGCCGCAGTGTCGGTGCCGGGTCCGCTTGCCAGCCAACTGTGGTCCGCACGGTACCTCATCTCAAACAGACTGTTCGGTCTGTTTCACGGTAGACGGAGGCGGGAGGCAAAGCAAACCAACTGTTCTGTTTGGTACGGTGGCGGACATGGTCGACCAGCCCCTGACCTCGCGCGGAGCCGCGACGTACAAGCGCATCCTGGAAGTGGCCACCCAGGAGTTCGCCGAGCACGGGATCGCCGGGGCACGCATCGAGCGGATCGTGGCTGCAGCACGCACCAACAAGGCGCAGCTCTACGCCTACTTCGGCAGCAAGGAAGGGCTGTTCGACGCCATCTTCTTCGGCTCTTTGGAACGGATCGTCAACGTCGTCCCGATCGACGCCACGGACCTCGCGGACTGGGCCGTGCGTCTCTACGACGAATACCTCCGCCGTCCCGACCTCATCCGGCTGGCCACCTGGGCGCGTCTGGAGCGGCGCCCGACGGGACACCTGGTGGATGACCCCAACCGCCTCGACGACGGCAAACTGCGCGCCATCGCTGACGCGCAGACCGCCGGCCTGGTGCGCGAGGGGGACCCGTTCGACCTGATGGCCATGGTCATCGCCATGTCGATGGCGTGGTCGCCGGTCAGCAATGTCTACGCGGCGACCGCCCAGGAACCCCCGGAACTGCATGAGCAGCGTCGCGCACTGCTCCGCGAGAGCGTCCGGCGCGCGACGACAGCCGGATAGCCGACGACTGCCGCGCAGCTGAAGGAGGAGCCGGCCGGCGACCGGACTTCGGACGCCCGGCGGCCCGGGGACGGGCTGGGCCGCGGCGCGCACGCCTCACCGTGCTTCATGCCGGCGCCTCTCACGCGGACGACCGCACCGCGTACCGGGGGGCCCGTGCGTAGGACCAGAAGGCCGCCGTCTGGAGTCCCAGCACGACGACTCCGAGAAGGCCGTGGTACCACCGCCAGCCCACGCCGAGGCCGAGGAAACCGTCCACGATCAGGACCACCATGCCCGCGCCGACGCCGACGGACGTGAGAGCGAGAGCGACCAGCATCAGCGGGCGCGGTATCCGGCGTCCCACGCCGACCACCGTCGCCAGGAACAAAGCCGCGCCCAGCAGGCCGTTCGACGCCGCGAGCCACTGCGCAGTGGCCACGTCCATCACATCGCGGGCATAGCTCTCGTACTCAGCGGCGGGTACCACGGGTCCGCCCGGAAACCCCAGCTTGCCCTGTGCCGCGAAGACGGCCTTGCCGAGGCCGTACCCGAGGAACAGCACCACCATCGCCCAACCGGGCCACCGCACTTGACGCCCTGCTTCGCTTGCCATGCGTCGAACCGTAGGCAGGGGCGACGCGGCAGCCATCACACAGCGGGACGATCCCGCTCAGCCGCGCGGAGGAGACGTTCTCCTCCGCGTCGGTCCGGGCGGACGTGACGGGATCAGCGTTCCAGTCCGGTGAGGTCGACAGCGGCCAGGCGCTCCGGGTCGGACAGGATGTCGATGGCGACGATCTTCTCGCCGGAGACGGTGAAGCTCATGACCGAGAACAGCGCGCCCCCGACGGTGTTGACCAGGCCGGCCATACCGTTGACAAGCGCGGGGCGGCTGGTGGAGGCGGTGGCCATGCGATGGAAGGTGGCGGCCTGACCGGCCACCGAGTCGATGCCGCGCAGGACCTTCATGCCACCGGGCAGCGCCTTTCCACCGTCGGCGCGCAGCACGACTTCGGGGTCCAGGACGGCTACCAGCGCGTCGAAGTCACCACCGCGCGCAGCGGCGAGGAAGGCGTCGACGACCCGGCGCTGGGCGACCGGGTCGGGGTCGGGCTCCGGGGCCGCGCCCTGGACGCGCTGCCGGGCGCGGCTGGCGAGTTTGCGTGCGGCGGTCGGTGTGCGGTCGATGACCGGCGCGATCTCGTCGAACGGCATACCGAACATGTCGTGCAGGACGAAGGCCAGCCGCTCCGGTGGGGTGAGGGACTCCAGCACCACCAGCAGGGCCAGCCCGACCGAGTCGGCGATCAAGGCCTCGTGTTCGGGATCGGTGGCCTGTCCGCTCACGATCGGGTCCGGCAGGCGGGACTCCAGAGGGTCTTCGCGCCGTTGCGTGCGTGAGCGCAGCATGTCCAGGCAGACCCGGCCGACGACCGTGGTCAGCCAGCCACCGAGGTTGCCGATGTCGCCCGCCCCGGTGCGGGCGAGCCTCAACCACGCCTCCTGGACGGCGTCGTCTGCCTCGGTCAGGGAACCGAGCATCCGGTACGCCACCGCTTTGAGATGTGTGCGGTGCTCTTCGAAGCGCTCCGCCAGAAGGTCTCGTTCGTTCACCAGTCTCTTCCGTTCATCATCGCCCATGTGGTTGTTGCCGCCTCAAGGGTCGGCCGGCTGGTCGCTCCGCACGCCGATCCGGCCTCGGCCCCACTCCGGGGCGCAGGCCGGATCGTCTCGTACGGAAGCGAAGTGTCGGTCTCACGCCCAGGGGTCGGTGAACGACCGGCCGGGAGTCGGCTTGGCGATGAGAGCGAGAGCGGTGAAGAAGTTGACCTGTCCGATGGCGATGGTCAAGGTCGCGAGCGCCTTCTCGTCGTAGTGCTCGGACACCTGGGCGTACAGCTCGTCGGGCACCCGCTCACCGTGCGCGGACGGCTGGAGGACCGCTTCCACCAGAGCGAGCGCGGCACGCTCGGCGCCGGTGAAATACGGTGCGTCCGGCCAGGACGACACCGCGGTGATCCGCTCTTCCGATTCGCCGGCCTTGCGGAGGAATCCTGTGTGCAGGACGGTCAGGTAGGTGTTGCCGACGAGCTGGCCGGCGCGCAGCTGGACGAGACTGATCGTGGTCCGCGGCACCGAACGGTTACCTGTGGCTTTGAACAGCGCCGCCGACACCTCCGCCAGCTCCGGGACGAGCTCCAAGGGGTCCTGGGACATCCGCGGGCCCACCGGTACCTCAGCAGTGATCGAACGTGCTTCCATGGTCGACTTCCCTTCGTACTTCGTACTTCGTGCTTCGCGGCTTCGTGTTCCGTACGCCGCGCTTCGCGCTTCGCTGCCGCTTGCACCCCTATGACGGATCGAGGCCGAGGGATGTGACCGATCGACGAGAGGCACTTCGGCAGCGTCGCAAGGCGGCGTGGCCACGGGGCCTCACCAGGGGTGTGACCAGGGGGCATCAGCGTCATCAGCCCGGCGTCGGGTGCGCAGTGGTGGGACAATGCCGGGGTGGAACTGCTTCAGGCATGTCGCGCGGCAGGTATCGGCACGGTCGCCAACAGCGAGCACACCGGCCGGCCTCGACTGCACCGAGCCCTCCCGGCTCTGTCGGCGCGCCTGGTCGTCAGCCTCGGAACACCCATGGACATCTGGTACGGCGGGCACGCCCGGACCATGCAGGCCGTGGTTGCCGGACTGATGCGCCCTGGCGTGGCAACGCCGTCCCTCACCCTGCGGCCGCACCAGCCGATCGTCTACGTCGACCTGTCGCCCATGGCGGCGCAACGTCTGGTAGGAGTACCGCTCAGCGAAGTGGACGCGGGCGGCGTCGGTGCCGATGTGCTCCTGCCGTGGGTGAGCCGGTTGAGCGAGGAGCTCGCGGACCACCCGGCCGACCAACGGGCTTCGCTCCTGCGGATTCGGCTCCTTGAGCGTCTTGAGGAAGCCGCACGGCTGGACGTGTCCCGAGACGCCTTCGAGGCGCTGAAGATCATCGGTCTCGGCAGGGGACAGATGTCCGTCGAGGAGCTGGCCCGCCGGGTGCATCTGAGCCCACGTCGACTGCGGCATGTGATGCGCAGCGCGCTCGGGGTCGGCCCGAAGTTCGCCTCACGCGTCGCGCGGCTGTCGGCTGCCGTCACTCGGGCCGGTCAAGGGGCCGACTCCTGGGCCCGGATCGCGGCCGAGAGCGCCTACCACGACCAGAGCCATCTCGTGCGGGACTTCCACGACCTGATGCAGACGACACCGACCGCCTGGCTCGCGGAGGAGGGCCGAAATCTACAAGGCCGGCGACACCCTTCCCCGTGATCGTGGAGCCATGACCAGTGCACTCCACCCCAAGTTGCTCGTATCCGACGCCGACGCGGCAATCGACTTCTACGCAAAGACGCTGGGAGCGACGCCGACCATCCGAGTGGCCGACGACCATGGTGTCGTCAACCACGCCGAACTCACCCTGGGCACCGCGGTTCTTGCGCTGGCGCAGAGCGTCGAGGAATGGGGGTGGCACGATCCCGCGTCGCTGGGAGGCTCACCCGTCCTCGTCACGGCCAACGTGTCGGACCCGGACGCGACAGCAGATCGCATGGTGCAGCTGGGAGGCGAGCTCGTGATCCCGGTCGAGGACCGCCCGTACGGCAAGCGGCAGGGCAGGGTGAGGGACCCGTTCGGGCACCTTTGGGTGATCAGTGGTGATCTCCGTGAGGGTGCAGCACACCCCTCATGAGGTGACGTCCACGTCCCGCCTGCCGAGCGCACTGCTGACCGAAGAGACAGGAGGCTGTCGGCGGCAGCCCCGGCTTTCAGGGCGCCCGTGCCCGCCGCCGCCCCTCCGGTACGGGTGCGTGGGGTGTCCATGGCGAGACGGTGGAAGGCGCAGGCCTCCGGGGTCTGGGGGTGCGCCCGGCAGAGTTGGCCGCTCCTGCATTGCCCACTACGCCGACCCTCGACCTCGTCCAGTGGTCAAAGGCTGGTGAGCAGGTCGTCGAGTGGGGCGGGTACGCGGTCGGGGTCGAGGGCTTCGACGAGGACGCGGCCGTAATGGATCTTGCGCCCTTTCTTCGTCCCGAAGAAGCGCCGCAACTGCTGCTGCGAAGTGCGGTCCTGCTGTGCGGGCTGGCGCAGGAAGGTCTTCAGTGCGCGCAGGTCGCCCTCCACCCGGACGAGTTCCTCCACCCGTGTCGCTCCCAGCGCGCGGATGAGCTCGTCCTCCAGATCCGCCGCACAGACGAAGAACCCGGGATGTGCCGCACCGGCCCGCTCCAAGGCGCGGGCGTAGTAGCGACGTTCCGCCTCGTCGCACAGTCCGGTGAGGCGGAGGCCCAGTCCGGGCGGTCCGAGGAGGTGGGCGAAGCGGCCGACGCTCATGGCGCCGCCCATCGACAGGACGCAGACGCCTTCATCGGCCAGGTTCCGGCCGCGTCTCGCGGCAAGCGCGCTGACCGCTGCGGCGTCGCTGGGCCCTTCGAGCAGGACAACTGCCCGGACGGACAAGCGTGCGGCCAGCTCCCGCGCGGAGTCGCCGGCGCCTCCGGCCGCCCACGAGGTGACCGCTTCCCGGAACGACTCCATGTCATCCATGGGACGAGTCTCCGCTTTTTTCCGGCCACCCCGGTAGTGAATTTCCGGCGCGCGGCGCCGGTGGGGGAGAGGGGGCCGCGGGCGGTGTTGAACCGGACGCCGACATCAGCACCCACCCCACTTGACGCCTGGCGTGTCAGGGAGCCCGGTGGCGACGAGGGCTGTGGCAGCGGCAGCGGTGCGTGCGAGATGCGGTGTCCGCACAGTGAGCCTCCCGGGTTGCTGACGGTCATGACTACGGCAGGCCAGGCAGTGACGGGCCGGCGTCGGCGGATGTTCCGGGCAGGGCCGAAAGACCTGGGCAGCCCCGTTGCGACGACGGTGCAATGGGCGACGATGCCCGCAGGACGGGGGCCTTGCCGTGCGGCCGGTTCGCCTTCGACGTCCCTCACCGGCGGTTCGGGGGCCGGGGTATCCCACCCCGCAGAGCGCCCGGATCCCATCCGCAGACCGCCCAACCCCCGGCCATCGCCCGGTCCGGACAGATCGCGACCGAGCCCTCCGGGCCGTCACCGGGATCGGCGCGGCGAGCGCCGACGCCGCCACCGCGGACGACGAGGCCTGATAAGGATCTCCGGAGCCGGCCCCGGCTCTCACCAGCTGTCAGACCGGCTCCTCGACAGTTGGCGAAGATGTCGTGTGTGGACGCAGCACCATGAGCGAGCCTTCCAAGGTCGCCACCATGGCGAAGGGGAACCGGTCGAGCTCGAGGCAGAGCGCAACGTCATCGGGATGGACTCCTTGACGCACTCCCTCCGCCAGTTCGCCGGCGGCGCGTGACTCGGCGGCGCGGTGGAGGAACTCAGCAGCATCGGTCCCGGTATCAGCGGCCCTTCGAGCGATGTATTGAGCACACGCCAGATCCTCATCGGCCTGACCGTCCTCGCCAGTGACCACGAATGTGACGCTCTCACTCTTGCGTGCCCGCAACAGTTGAGCCGTTGCCTCCGCAACGACGAAGCCGGCGCACAGCACCAGTGCTGCTTCCTTGACCGCAAGGGCGCCGACCGTCCCTGCCGTGGTCTTCTGCACTACGGTCCGCCCGCCGAGGTCGACGGACCGCAGCAGGCCGGGCGAGTTGACGGTGTCGAACCCGGGCGCCGGCGGACCGTCTTTGAGCGTCACCCAATCCGGGTGGCGGTCCTTGAGCGTCAGGGCTTCGTCCAGCGACTCAGCAAGAACGATCTCTTCCGCCCCCCGGGCGAACGCCCAGGCAGCCACCGTGAAGGCACGCATGACATCGACCACGACCGCCACGGAGGGGGCTTCGGCCAGATCAGCGATGCCGAGAAACCGAGCATCCATGTCGATCACGATCGCTCATACCCGACCCGAAGCCCCTGGAAAGTGGTACGCGTCACATCGAAAGCGCCGGAACGCGACATCGCCGCCTCCGACATGTGGGCCGGCGCCGACTCGGCGCGGGGCGACGAGAAACGGCGGACCGGTCGGCCACGTCGGTCGGGTGGGCACGTCGTCCCGCCCCGTCCCGCCCGCCTCGTCCAGTCAGGTCAGGTCAGGTCGGCGGATCGGAGACGGTCGGGGCGGACTCGGCTTTGGCAACTGCGGTCATCAGCTGCTCCTGTACCGCTTTGGGAAGTGGGTCCCCGTGAACGGTGCGTACGAGGTCGTCGGCCAGCTGGCGCAGTTTGGTGTTGGTGTTCTGGGAGGTCGCGACGAGCACGTCCCAGGCCGTCTCGGGGCTCAGGTGGAAGGTGGCCATGAGGATGCCGCGGGCCAGGTCGATGGTCGGCCGGGTCTGCATGGCTCGTCGCAGATGGAGCACCTCGGTTCGCAGATCTTGCTCGGTGTCCTGGTGCGATCCGTGGGTGTCGGCCGCATCCGCGGCTTCCTGGTCCAGATGAACGAACAATTCCCGGGCTCCTGTGAGGTCGAGCAGCCGCTCGACTTGTGGACTGCTGGCGCGAAGCGTGACCGTCTTTCCCTGTGCGAGCGCCTGCCGACGCAGGTCGAGCAGGACGTTGAATCCCGCACGGTCGCAGAACTCGACTCCGGTCAGATCCAGGTCGATGCCGTTGCCCGACCGGCGGAGGGCCTGGGACAGGTCAGGCAGGAGACGCTGCCCCTGGAGGTCGAGGTCCCCCCGCAGGCTCACGCGTATCCGGTCGCGGTCCGGCACCGTGCCGATGGTCGCCAGGCATGGCGGGGGCGACTCCGGGATGTCGCCGCCGCCGGTCTGCGAGTTCTCAGCAGTGGCCGGCGCGGTGAGAGGTTGCGCGGAGAGCGCAGGTTCCGACATGGGCTTCTCTCCCCTTCTGCGGAGCCCGTCTCGGTCTCAGGGCCGCTTGCCCGACCCGCACACGCCGATCATACGTGAACTTGAGTACCTGTTTTTGAGTGCGTGAATCTTGGGCCGGTAGACTCAGCCCATGGATGGAGTGCCCGAGCCACACACTGGATGGACGTTTCTGACCAATCACGCACGGGTGCTGGCAGCTATCGCTGACAACCACAACGCCCGCATCCGTGACATCGCCGTGCACTGCCGGCTGACCGAGCGTGCTGTACAGAAGATCATTTCCGACCTGGAGCGGGACGGTTACCTCTCCCACACCCGTGAAGGGCGCACGAACACGTACCGGATCGACCCCAGCAAGGTGCTGCGTCACCCTGCCGAAGCCGGCCTCACGGTGGCCTCGCTGTTGTCCTGGCTCGTGCAGGACGAGGCCGACCGCAAGACGGCCACCCACGATCGAAGTCGCCCCCACGCCACTGCCTGAGGACCGATCACTTCGATCGGGGACGGGCTCGGCGCCGCCGCGCAAACTGGTGAGGTTCCCATTGCCGGCGCCGTGCGGCGGCGGCGCTCGCCGAGGTCCCGGGCGCGTGCTGGCGCCCGCTGGACGAAGCCGAGTCAGGGCGGACGGGTCAAGGCGGACAGGGCGGACAAGGAGGTGCACCGGCTCCGCCGGTGCCGCGAAAGGGCACCGTCCGCCTCGTCTGCCAGACTCTTCAGGTGATCGTCAGACTTGCGCGGGAGCAGGATCTCCCCGGGTTCCTCGACCTGGCAGCCCAGGTCGAGCACTGGTTCGGCCCGATGGTTGCGGATCCCGATTTCCACAGGGCCGTGGCCCAGCACATACGCCGGTCCACGGCGCTCGTCGCCGTTGCGGGGCCGGTGCTCCTCGGTGGCCTGCTGTTCGGCGCGCAGGCCCCGACTTACCACGTCCACTGGCTCGTCGTCTCGGAGCAGGCGCGGGGCAAGGGCGCCGGTCGTGCGCTGATGGCGGACGCCGTGCGCCGGTTCGTGCAAGGGCCGGGCAGCATCGAGGTGGTCACCTTCGGGGCGGACCACCCGGGAGCGGTTGCCAGCGGGGCACGCGTCTTCTACGAAAGCCTCGGTTTCACCGCGGCTGAGGCCACCGATCCGGGCCCGGAAGGCGGTTCGCGGCAGATCTACCGCCGGGCCGTCGCCTGACGCCTGCGCCACCGCCGCGCCTGGTACGACTTCCTCAGCTCGATCCTTGTGCGGTGTCCCCCGGGGCGCGAAGGTGGCTCGCGTCGCCCCGGGGCCGGAGAACTCCGAGGACTCGGCGCATGTGTTGCTAGTCCATAGTGGTGCGTTTTGTGCCCATATGCCCCATGCGGGACGATGGCCTGCTCACTCCCCAAGTCCCCCACCACGCCCAGGCCTGTGCCGAGGAAAGCCCGATCAGGTTCGGGTGGCCCTGCCGCACCCCTGGCCCTCGGCTTCCCGTATCCGCTCGTCCATCGGTCGGCTCCGGTCGTAAGGATCGACCGCCGGGCCGCTTCCGTTGCCTGCCGCCTGCTCGTGGCCGAACCTCGGATTGAGGTAGCCGTTGAAGATGTCGCAGCCGCCGTTGGTGGTGTCCAGCTTGTACGAGACGACCGAGAAGGTGCCCGGCCGGGTGACCACCTTGTCGGGATCGTCCCAGCTCATCACCATTTCCCGCCGCACGATCGTCCGCGCGACCTCGTCACTTCCCGCCTCGGCCGGGGTGACCGGGTAGACATAGGTGACGTCCGCGGTGACCTCGAGGGCCCCACGCTCGCCGACCTCGTAGGTGACCCGGCCGCGTGTCTTCACCACGTCTCCGGCGAGCTTCACCTTCGCCGGGTCGAAGCGACTGAACAGCAGGAGCGGGTTGTTCTTCCGGCTCGGATCGCGGAACCCGGTCTTCAACAGCTTCTGCACATCCTGCTGACGGGGGTTGATCAGCGCGATTGCCTTCCTGGGGTGCTTTCCGCGCAGCACAGCCGCGTCCAGGCTGGACGCGGACAAGAAGTCGCGGGTCCGGTTCAGCGCTTGATCGACCTGCGCTTTGTTCATCCACCCGGTGGCCCGTGCCTCCGGAAGGCGGATGCCGGCCAGGCCGTCGTCCCACTTCTGCGCGGGCGATCCCCTGAACGGCTCTTCCAGTGTGGGCCGCTGTGCGTTCACCGCGTACGGTGCGGCCGATTCCTCGGCGCTCGGCGTTTGTTCGCCGTCGGCACCAGGGAACCACCCGACCACCCCAGCCGGATTCAGCGCCAGCACCAGCAGCACGAGCGCGACCAGGAGCCCTGTCCCGTACCAGATCTTCCTCCCGCGGCGACCGGTCCGCCGCTGCTTGCCCCGGGGGCTGCCGCCCAGCTCGTACGTTCGCCAGCCGGTCGGGCGGTCAGGCTCCTCGCGCAGCCTCCTGGCCACCATCCGCGCCCGTGCCGAGGGCTCCTTGGGAGCCTCCTTCGCCCCGGACTCGGACTCTCGGAGGAACCGCTCCAATTCCTCGTCCGATATGGAGGCTCCGTCCTCTTCCCCACCCTTGCTCACGCTGTTCTCCCCGCCCCTCTCCGCGCCTCAGTCCCACTGCCGGGCGTCGCGCGGATGATCGTACAACCCCGGTCCGCCCCGAGTGCCTGGCGGCGGTCGATGGGTGGTGGCAGATCGAGGGGCTGGAGCCCGCGTTCACGCATAGGCGTCCGCGACGACGACTCGACGCACCGTGCGCAGCGTCGACCGGAGAGTGCCCAGATCGGTCGAGCCCAGGGCGAGGCGGATCGCCTGTGGTGTGTGCGACGAGGTGGTGAACGGCTCCGCCGTGGTGACCGAGATGTGTCGGCGCGCGAGCGTGGCGGTCAGTCGGTCGGCGCGTGCGTCGTCGGCAGTGGCAGCCAGGTGTGGTAGGACGAGGGGTGGCCGATGAGCGGAGGCCCGCCAGCTCCTGCCCGACGAGTGCCTGGCGCGTCTTGGCGTCGTCTCGTTTCCGCGCTTCCAACTGGTTCACTGTGCCGTCGTCGAGCCAGCGGCAGGCGATGGCGGTGGTGAGGGCGGGGGTGTTCCAAGTGGTCGCCCGGATGGCGCGTTCGAGCGAGGGAGGAATACGCCGAGTGCGCCTGGCGCAACATCACCCCCTACCTGCCCGATCCCGCACCGACGCTCGTCTGACCGACCAGTCGCAGGCGACGGGTCGGTCAGGAAACCGCGACCTTCGCGACGACATGCGGACGGCGCGGGAAGGCCCTCGGCGAGCAGCCGCTCGGCCTCGGTCGGCGGAAAGCCGCGCCCCTCAGCGGTCAGCGGCACCGGCCGCACAGGTACCCGCGCCGCAGAGCGGACCGGGACCTGACCGAAGCCGGCGCAGGCGCCCACCGGCCCCGCCGCGTCCGGCGCGCCCGGCGCGGCGGGGGACCGTACGGCGACTGCCAGGCCGGCCGCTCGGTTCGACCCGGTCCGTCCACGTCGCGGCGCCGTAGGACCGGGTCGTGGAGCCGTTCGCCCGCCACGCCGAGGTCGTTGTCGTTGTCGTGGAGCGGACACCGGAACTCGCCTTGTACGGACCGCACGTGCAGCGGTCCCGGGACAGCGGGGTCGGCGGTCTCCCGGCCTCCGGCGCCCAGTGTGAGGAGCCACGCGCCGAGGGCCTGGTGGTCCGCAGTGACGCGGGATTCTCCGTTCGCCCGGAAACGCCCGGAGGCGCACCCGTGGCAACGGTGGGCAACGATCGGCAGGCAGGTGGGTACGACCACCCGGTTCTTGGACACAGAAATACACCGGTTCCAGTGAGAAGATCGCAGCGGAAAGGAGCGCATCGCACAGACGCGATACGCGACGAATCAGCGCTCGGGAGATCTCACTTGGTGTACAACGGCACATCCTTGGCAGGACGACTGCGGGCCGGAGCACGATAACGGCACACGGGAGTTCGGCTCCACTGCTTTTCGGACGGTCGGCGCCGTCTCGCAGGGCCCGCATCGCCGGGGGAGGGAAAACCGCGCGTCTGGCTCCCCGCGACCGTGCGCAGTTGGGGCATGCTCGATCACATCGCCATCCAGGTGAACGACATCGATGCCTGCGAGAAGGCGAGGCGTACGACCGCGCACCAAGCGCATGTCGAAGTCCGCGCCCGGGCGGAACGTCGGCCGCCGTCGAACAGGCTGTCGGCTCGTCAGCGCCCCAGTACGGCCATGGCCGCGTTGTGGCCAGGGATGCCGCTGACGCCACCGCCGCGCACGGCTCCCGCACCGCAGAGCAGGACGTTGGCGTGCCGCGTCTCCACACCCCAGCGTCCGGTGCCGTCCTGGGCGTGGGGGAAGGCGAGGTCGCGGTGGAAGATGTTGCCGCCGGGGAGGCCGAGGTCACGTTCCAGGTCGAGCGGGGTCTTCACCTCGATGCAGGGCTTGCCGTCGGCGTCGGTGGCCAGGCAGTCCGCGAGCGGCTCGGCGAGATGGGCGTCGAGCTGGGCCAGGGTCGATGTCAGCAACGCGTCACGTACGGCGTCGTGGTCGCGGGTGAACAGGTGGGCCGGGGTGTGCAGGCCGAAGAGCGTGAGGGTGTGGCAGCCCTGTTCGGTGAGTTCCGGTCCGAGGATGGAGGGGTCCGTGAGCGAGTGGCAGTAGATCTCGGAGGGCGGGGCCCCGGGCAGCCGGCCGGCGGCGGCATCGGCGTACGCGGCGGCCAGTTGGTCGTAGCCCTCGGCGATGTGAAAGGTGCCCGCGAACGCCTGATGCGGGTCGACGGCCGGGTCGCGGAGCCTCGGCAGCCGCTTCAGCAGCATGTTGACCTTGAGCTGGGACCCCTCGACGGGAGCGGGCGGCTCCTCGCCCAGCAGCGAGGCGAGCTCCCGGGGCGAGGCGCCGACGAGGACGTGGCGGGCGGCGACGACATCCCCCGCAAGGGCGGCCCGGGCGTCACCACCGCCGATCTGCTGGTCGTCAACAAGACGGACCTCGCCCCGTACGTCGGCTCGGACCTTGCGGGCATGGCGCGGGACGCCGAGGAGCAGCGCGGTGAACTGCCGGTGCTCTTCCAGTCGCTGCGCGGTGAGCCCGGCGTGGGACCGGTCGCGGACTGGGTTCATGAGCAGTTCGCCGCCTGGACGGCGACAGCGGCCCTTCCCGCATGACGACGACCGCCACGGCGCCGCAGGCCACCGCGGGCGTCAGCGCCCGCGCCCGGATCACCGCCGTACCCGACGGACGCGGCGGGACCGCGCTGCCGCTGCTCAGCGGCGGGGGACCGGTGGCGCTGCGCCGTACCCGCTCGGCCGATCCGAGCGCCGCCCGGGTCACGCTGGTCGGGGCGATGAGCGCTCCGCTGCGCGGGGACCGGCTCGCCGTCGAGGTCCGGGCCGAAGCGGGCGCCGCACTGCGGGTGGACGGCAGTGCGGCCACCCTCGCACTGCCGGGCCGTACGGCGGAGCCCGCCCGCCACGACGTACGACTGGAGGCGGGCGAGGGCGCTGTGCTGCACTGGCTGCCCGAGCCGTTGATCTCCGTCGGCGGCAGCGACCTGCGGCAGCAGCTCCGTGCCGAACTGGCGCCGGGCGCACGCCTTGTGGTGCGGGACGAACAGGTGCTGGGCCGTACCGGCGAGGAGCCCGGCCGGCTCAGCAGCCGCCTCACCGTGCGCCGCGCCGGGCGCCCGCTCCTGGACCAGCAACTCGATTTCGGGCCGGGTGCTCCCGGTTGGGACGGCGGTGCGGCCCTGGGCGGACACCGGGCGGTGGGCCAGCTCCTGGTGGTCGACCCGGTGTGGGACCAGGAGCCCCCGCGGGCCCGCGTCCTGGGGGAGACGGCGGTCGTCACCCCGCTGGCGGGGCCCGCCGTGCTGGTCACCGCCCTCGCCCCGGACGCTCTTCAACTGCGGCGTGTTCTCGATTCCGCACTGACGTTCACTTCTTGGTAAAGAACGATCCGGCGGCCTGTCCCTTACCGGCGACGACCATGAAGGATCCCCTCTGAAGGCCACCACCGTGGTCACCGACAACAGCCGTCGCACCCGGCAGCAATCGGAGGGGAATCACGTGAACAGACGGAAGGCGGCCATAGCCGCCGCCGGCACCATCGCCGCCGGAGCCCTCACGGCGGGGCTGATATCCGTTCCGTCCGCCGTCGCGGAGGGCGGCAGCACCCACGCGCGAGCCGGCAAGCACTCGGGCGCCGCCGAGGCGCGCGGGGTGCGGAAGGCAGCCGCCCGCGCCGCCCGCGCCGGCATCGACTGGAGGGACTGCCCGGCCGACTGGGGACTCAAGGACGGCGTCGAGTGCGGCTGGGTCACCGTCCCCCTCGATTACGCCGCCCCCGACGGCAAGAAGATCAAGCTCGCCGTCGATCGGGCCCGCAGCACCGGCGGCCAGGAGAAGCGCCAGGGCTCCCTCGTCTACAACCCGGGCGGCCCCGGCGGCTCCGGGCTGCGCTTCCCCAACCGCATCCCGGACAAGAACCCGCTGTGGGCCAAGGCCGCCACCGCCTACGACTTCGTCGGCTTCGACCCGCGCGGTGTCGGTCACTCGGCTCCCATCTCCTGTGCCGACCCCCAGGAGTGGGTCAAGGCCCCCAAGGCGGACCCGGTCCCAGACAGCGAGGCCGACAAGCTCGCCCAGCGCAAGCTGGCCAAGGAGTACGCCGACGGCTGCAAGGAGCGCAGCGGCGACCTGCTCTCCCAGATGACCACGCCCAACGCCGCACGCGACCTCGACGTCATCCGCGCCGCGCTCGGCGACAAGAAGCTCAACTTCCTCGGTGTCTCCTACGGCACCTATATGGGCGCCGTCTACGCCGAGCTGTTCCCCGGCCACATCCGGCGGATGATCACCGACAGCGTGGTGAACCCCTCCCGGAAGAAGATCTGGTACGACGTCAACCTCGACCAGGACGTGGCGTTCCAGGCCCGCTGGGACGACTGGAAGAAGTGGGTGGCCGAGCACGACGACGTCTACGGCATCGGCTCGACCCCCGAGAAGGTCGAGGCCAAGTGGCGCGAGCTGCGCGCCACCGCCAAGAAGAACCCCATCGGCGGCGTCGTCGGCCCCGCCGAGCTGCTGGGCTTCTTCCAGAGCGCGCCGTACTACGACTCGGCCTGGGCCAGTGTCGCCTCGGTGTGGTCCGCCTACCTCAAGGGGGACGAGAAGCCGCTGATCGAGTCCGCAGCACCGGACCTGTCCGACGTGGCGGGCAACAAGGCGAGCGAGAACGGCAACGCCGTCTACAACGCCGTCGAGTGCAACGACGCCAAGTGGCCCCGAGACTGGAAGACCTGGGACCGGGACAACACCCGGCTGCACGAGAAGTACCCGTTCCTGACGTGGTCCAACGCGTGGATGAACTACCCCTGCGCCGTCTGGCCGCTCAAGCAGCACGACGCCCTGGAGATCCGCGCCAAGACCTCGCACCCGGTGCTGATGATCCAGGCCACCCGGGACGCCGCGACGCCCTACCCGGGCGGTGTGGAGCTGCACAAGCGCCTCAAGGGCTCCCGGCTGATCACCGAGAGGGACGCGGGCTCGCACGGCATCACCAACCTGAAGAACCCCTGCATCAACGAGCGCGTCGACGCCTATCTCCTCAAGGGGACTGTCGGCGCCAAGGACGTGACCTGCGCCCCGCACGCCACCCCGGAGCCCGTCGGGTCCCCGGCCAAGGCAACCGCGAAAGCGAAGGCCGCAGCGGTGCCCGCGCTAGTTCCGTAGAGCGTCGGCTTCGGTAGAGCGTCGGCTTCCGCAGTACGTCGACGTTCAGTGAACGCCGACTTCCGTGGCGCCTCGGAGCGAGTCCGAGGTGCCACGGAAGTCGACCGGCCGGCACGGACAAGGGGCGGCCCGAATCCTTCGGGCTGCCCCTTGTCCGTCGCCTAATGCTTCTGCCGCTTTTCCCGCCTCTCCTGCTTTCCCTGCTTCTCCTGTTTCTCGCGGGCCCGTTCCTCGGCCTGGGCGGCCTTCGCGTCGGGGGCGTACATATCGACGTACTCCTGGCCGGAGAGCTGCATGATCTCGTGGATGATCTCGTCGGTGACGGCCCGCAGTACCGTCCGCTCGTGCTCCATCCCCGCGAACCGCGAGAAGTCCAGCGGCTTGCCGAACCTGATCGTCACCCGGCCCATGCGGGGCACCTTCCGGCCCGGCGGCTGGAGTTCGAAGGTCCCCACCATCGCGCACGGGATCACCTTCACCCCGGCTCCGAGCGCCATCGCGGCGACGCCGACCCGGCCCTTGTAGAGCCGTCCGTCGTGGGAGCGGGTGCCCTCCGGGTAGATGCCGAGCAACTCTCCCTTGCGCAGAACGCCCAGCCCTTCGTCGATGGCCGCCTGCCCGGCGCCCTTCCCGGAGCGGTCGACGGGGATCTGGCCCACGCTGTGGAAGAACGCCGCGGTCAGCCTGCCCTTGAGACCCGGGCCCGTGAAGTACTCGGCCTTGGCGAGGAAGGTGATGCGGCGCTTGAGGATCGCCGGCATCACGAAGTGGTCGGAGAAGGACAGATGGTTTCCCGCGACGATCGCGGGCCCCTCGTCCGGTACGTTCTCCAGGCCCTCGATCCGTGGCCGGAACACCAGCCGCAGCAGCGGCCCCAGCAGCACGTACTTCAGGACGTAATAGAACACGTGCCTCTCCCGGCTCTACCGCGGCGGCTCAGGTGCCTCAGGCGCCTCAGGTGGCTCAACGATGCGCTCCTCGCCGGTCAGCGCGGGCAACTGTCGGCTCCTGACCGAACGTCACTTCATGTGATTGAGGTACCGATCGTAGCGCCTGGACGGGCCGCGGTCCGGGGTACTGCCTCTCAGGCATGTTCGACCCGACGAACGGCGTTCTGTCGCTAATCGCCGTAAACGTCCTCTTCATGAGGTCCTCGGGTGTTTCCTGGTGCTCCGTTGAGGTGATCATGCGGTCACTCAACGAATGGATGAGTGGACAGGGCAGGTTCCATCGTCCGTGCATGGGCAAAACGAGTCGGTTGATCGATGACACCCTCCCGGCCGGCTGAAAGTATGGCCCATCTGAAAGGAAATTCAGCTGTCTGCAGCAGGAGAGCACCTGGTCAGCGCCACACCGTTCCGAGTCGCAACTTCCAGAAAATGTGTTGGGCGGAATGCCGCATCCCGGCACGGTCGATGAAGAGTACGAGCGCGGTAGCGCAACAGGCGTCCCGCCTGCCGGGTGGGCGCAGTTCGAGTCACAGAGGAATTCAGTGCGCGAATTCTCTCGGCCACGGCCGATGAGCGAGTTCAAGCATCATGGGGGAATAACGCTGTGGACATTGACATACTCGGCCCGCTGTCCGTCTCCTGCGAGGGACGAACCATCGGGGTGCGCGCCAGCAAGGTCCGCGCCATGCTCGCCACCCTGGCGCTGGAGCCGGGGCACGTCGTCTCGCATGTGGAACTGGCCGATGAACTGTGGGCGGGACATCCGGTCGGGAATCCCCGCAACGCGCTGCAGGCGCACGCCACGCGCGTCCGCAAAGTGCTGGGCCTGCCGGCAGGGGACGCGGCGCTGCTGCGTGCCGTCCCCAACGGCTATCTGCTGAACGTCTCCCGGGACCGCATCGACGGCAACAGGTTCCTGGATCACGCGGTGCGGGGTTCGGAAGCCCTGGCCGGCGAACCGGAGCGGGCGCTGCGCCATCTGGAAGCCGCGCTCGGGCTGTGGCGGGGGCCGGCCCTGCTGGATGCGGGCGACGGGCTGCGGTGCCGCAGCGCGGGCGCGCTGTTCGAGGAGCGACGGCTGACGGTCTGGGAAGACCTGGCAAGCGCCCGGCTGATCCTGGGCGACGAGTCGCGGGCGATCGCCGAACTGCGCCAGCTCACGGCGCAGTACCCGCTGCGCGAGCGCTTCTGCGAACTGCTGATGCTCGCGCTGTACCGGACCGGCCGGCAGAGCGACGCGCTGGAACTCTTCCGCCTCACCCAGCGGCGCCTCGACGAGGAACTGGGCATCCAACCGGCGGAGCCCCTCCAGCGCCGGCACGCCGAGATCCTCGCGCACGATCCCGCGCTCTCCCATCCCGGGGTGCTGTGGGGCCGTCGCGAACCGGGGCGCGACGGACTTCCCACGGGTTGACGCCACATGACCACCCCAGACGAGGAACAGGAGCAGCCCGCCATGCACTCGGGACGGGGCAGCAGCACCGACGACGACCACGGGGCCTTCGGGTCCGAGCCGATCGCCGTGGTGGGCATCGCGGCGCTCTACCCGGCGGCCCGGTCAGTGGCCGACTACTGGCGGCTGCACACGGACGCGGCGGGCGAGGGCGACCGGGAAACGGGGCGGCCAGCCGCCGGTACGAGCGGTACGAGCACGACGACCGGTACCGCCGGGCCACCGGAAGCCGGCTACGGCTCCGGATCCGGCTCCGGACTCGACGATATCGAGGTCGACGTCGCCCGGTTCGGCATCCCGCCGGCCCAGGCCGCCTCCATGGCACGCATGCAGCTCCTCATGCTGGAGGCCGCCCGCCAGTGCCTGGACGACGCGGGTTACGCACAGCGGCCGTTGCCGTCCGAGAGAACGGACGTGGTGACCGGCACCTGCTTCGGGCTCGACCGGCAGTACGCGAACGCCCTGCGGGTGGAGGGCAGCCGGTACGCGCGCGACCTGGAGCGGGCGACGGCCGAGGCCGAGACGCCCGGTCCCGGTGGCGCGGGGGCCCGTGCCGCCGAGGAGTTCCGCTCCGCGATGCTGCGCCGACTGGGTGCCTCGCCCCACGACCGGATAGGAGAGATGGCGAGCACGATCCCGGCCAGGGTGGCGGCGGCGTTCAAGCTGCGAGGACGCACCCTGGCCGTGGAGTCGGCCGACGCCACCTCGTATCTGGGCATCGCGCACGCGGTGGACAGCCTCCGCTGCGACCTGACGGACGCCGCCTTGGTGCTGGCCGGGCAGTGCCATGAGGGCCGCTCGGCCTCCCCGGCCCCCGGGCCGTCGTCCGGCAGCGCCGCTCTTCCGCTCTCCGAGGGCGTCGGGGCGCTGCTGCTCAAGCGGCTGTCCTCGGCGGTGCGGGACGGTGACCGCGTCTACGCCACCCTCGTGGACTGCACCCTGCGCCAGGACGCGCACCCCGGTGTCTTCCGCCACTCGTCCTCGACCCCTCGGCAGCGGGAGACCATCGACGCGAGCTGGCGGCGGACGGGTGCGCCCGCGGCCTCCGTGCAGTACGTGGAGTGCGCGGGGGGCGGTGTCGAGTTGCTGGCGGGGACGTACTCGGGCCTGCTGGAGGCCGCGCCCGCCCCCGTGGCCGTCGGCAGCGTCCGGGACCGGCTCGGGGACACCTACGCGAACGCCGGGCTGGCGGGTGTCAGCAAGGTCGCCCTGGCGCTGTACCACCGACGGCTCCCCGCACAGCGCGCGGCGGTGCCCGGGGAGTTGCCCGTCTCCGGCACACCGTTGCGCACGGTGGTGGAGGCGGAGGACTGGCAGCGGCCGGCGGGCGGCGGCCCCCGCCGTGCCGTGGTCGGCGGGGCCTCTGTGACGGGCACGCTGTGCCACCTGGTGCTCCAGGAATACGCGCAGGACGATGACCGCTCGCAGCCCCCGGAGCCCCAGAGGCGCGGTGCCCGGCTCCGATGGCACGGAACCGGCCCGGAACCCATCGCCGTGATCGGATACGGCGGGCGGTTCGCCGACACGGCCGATGCCGAGGCGTTCTGGGCCGCGATGCTGGCCGGCCGGGACCACATCCGCCCGGTCCCCGACGCCCTGCTCGACCGGGAGCTCTACCACAGCCCGCACGCCCTCAGCCTCAACCGCAGTTACGCCGAACAAGGCGCTCCGATGCCCGTGCCGAGGACACCGCCGCCGGGCGTGCGGATTCCGCCGGGCCGGTACGAGGCGCTGGATGCGGCTCAGCGGGTCGGGCTGGCGGTGGCCGACGAACTGTTCGCCCGCCGGGGGATGGCGCCCGGCACGCTGACCGGTACCGGTCTGGTCGCCGTGGGCAGCAACTTGGGGCTCGCCACCGAGCGGAACGCGCACACCGGGCGGTGCCTGGACGTGTTCGAGGAGACGGTGCGCTCCCTGGGCACGCTCGAGGGCTGGTCCCGTGACGAGGTGGAGCCCCTGTTGAAGTCGGTGCGCGAGCTGTACGGCGAGCCGGGGCCCGCCGACCGTCCGACGATGCTCGACGGCTGTCTGGCGAGCGGGGTGGCGGCGCTCATCGCCAACGAATACGGTCTGGCCGCCGTCCCGGTCGCCGTCGAGGCCGCCTGCGCCTCCTCGCTCGCCGCCGTCGACATGGCGGTCACCCGGCTGCGGACGGGCGCCGCGGACTATGCGCTCGCCGGCGGCGTCGAACTGCCCTGCAACGCACGCGACATGATTCTCTGCTCGGCGCTGGGCCTGCTCTCGCACGACAAGATCACGCCGTTCGATCTGGCGGCCGACGGCTTCACCCCCGGGGACGGCTGCGCGCTCTTCCTGCTGAAGAGGCTGCGGGACGCGCGGCGGGACGGTGATCGGGTCCTCGGTCTGCTGCGCGGCGTCGGCGCGTCCAACGACGCCAAGTCGCTCATCGCTCCCGATGCGGCGGGCCAGTCCCGCGCCATGCGACAGGCCTTCGAGCAGGTCGACTTCGCCCCCGCGGCGGTGGATTACGTGGAGGCGCACGGAACCGGGACCCGGGTGGGCGACCGTGTGGAGGTCGCGGCCATGGCGCAGGTCTACTCGGGCCCGCGGCGCGCCCCGCTGGAGATCGGTTCCGCCAAGTCGTTCTTCGGGCACACCTTCGCGGCCGCGGGAGCCGCCGGGTTGCTGCGTGCGCTGCTGGCCGTGGGCGCGCGGACCCTTCCGCCGAACGCCAACCTCCGGACGCTTAACCCGGAACTGGAACTCGATCTGATTCCCGCCCGCGTCTCCACCGGTGCGCAGCCCTGGCATACGGGGTCCGGCCGCCCCCGGCGCGCGGGTGTCAGCTCGTTCGGCACCGGTGGCATCAACTATCACCTGCTCCTAGAGGAGTACACGGACAGTCATGGACTTTGATCTCTCGCCCGAAACGGAAGAGATGCGCGACATGGTCGTGCGTTTCGCCCAGCGCGAGCTGGCCCCGCCGGCCGCCTTCGACGCCGTGGACTTCCGTCGTCGCTGGCTGGCGGCCGGCCGACAGGGGCTCGTCGGCAGCAGCGTCCCCACCGCGTACGGTGGCAGCGGCCTGGACGCGGAGTCGGCCGCGGCGATGATGGAGGCCCTCGGGTTCGGCTGCGACGACACAGGCTTCGCCTTCTCGATCGCCGCGCACCTGTTCGCCGCCGTCATGCCCATCGTCGAGTTCGGGACACCGGAGCAGAAGAAGACCTGGCTCCCCGCGCTGGGTTCGGGGGAGTGGATAGCCGCGCACTGCATCACGGAGCCGGAGGCCGGCTCGGACGCACTGCGGCTGCGGACCCGCGCCACGCGCGACGGCGACGGCTACCGGCTCAGCGGCTCCAAGTGCTTCACCACGAACGCGCCGGTCGCGGACCTGTTCATCGTGCAGGCCGCCACCGATCCGGACGGCGGATTCTTCGGCCTGACCACCTTCATCGTCGAGGCGGGAACACCCGGCCTGAGCGTGGGACAGCGCTACGAGAAGGTCGGTCTGCGCGGCTCACCCATGGCGGACGTCCACTTCGACGACTGCCTCGTCCCGGCCACCCAGGTGCTCGGAGCCGAGGGTTCGGGCGCCGCCGTCTTCTCCTGTTCGATGAAGTGGGAGCGCACCTGCCTGTTCGCTGCCTACCTGGGCGCCATGAAACGGGTGCTGGACTCCACGGTCGCGCACGTCAGGGAACGTGAACAGTTCGGTACGCCGATCGGCGCCTTCCAGGCCGTGAGCCACCGCGTGGTCGACATGATGGTCCGCCACGAGTCGGCCCGGCTGCTGCTCTACAAGGCGGCCCGGGGGCTGGCCGACGGTACCGGCGACGAGATAGGCCCGGCGCTGGCGAAGATCGCGGTGAGCGAGGCAGCGGTACAGCTCGGCCTGGACGCGGTGCAGTTGCGCGGTGCGTTGGGGATCCTCGACGGCGAGGCCGAAGCACTGCTGCGGGACGCCCTGCCCGCCCGGATCTTTTCCGGCACGAACGAGATCCAGAAGAACAATGTGGCACGTGTGCTCGGACTCAACCCCCGTCGGCGCGGCACCGGACGGCTGTGAATCCGACCGCCGGGAAGCGAAGAGGGCGGTCGGCATATGAAGAGAATGGTCAGCATATGAGGGAAGGAAGAACGGAATGGACGTCATTGTTCACCGGATCCGGCTGCGCGGCGGAGTGGACCCCGCCGCGTTCGAAAGGTGGGTGCGGGAGACGGACTACGCCACCTGCCCCCTGTTGCCCAGTGTGCTGTCCTTCACCGTGCAGCGGGTTACGGACGACAGTTCGACGCAGTTCGACTACTTCGAGGTGATCTCCGTGCGCAGCCGTGCGGAGTTCCGGCGTGATATGGAAGGCGACACGTTCCAGGGGCTGGCCGCCGAGTTCGAGAAGCTGGCGACCGTCGTGGACGAGCTGGTCGGCGAGCGCGTCGAGCCCGGCTACTCTGCGGCATGAGGCCCACCAGCGGGCGGGCCTGTGCCCCGCTCCGGGGCCGTCGCAGGCGGGGTCGGCGGGAGCGGCAGCCCGCTCATCGGCGGGACACCTTCTGTTCGATCGTGTTGATCAGTCCCGTCTCGTACGCGACGGCGACAGCCTGCGCCCGTGACCGGACGTTGAGCTTGTGCAGCACATTGTGGACATGGGACCGGATCGTGGCGCCGGAGACCGAAAGCTTTTCCGCGATCTCGTCGTTGGCCATTCCCTGCGCCAGCAACAGCAACACCTCGTTCTCCCGTAGTGTCAATGTATTCGCTGCCGGGGGTAACGGACAGGAACGCGCCAACATTTCCACGGATTTTCGCGCGGCAACCGGAACCACAATGGCATCCACTTCGACCAGCGTTCTGATCACGTGAATGAGTTCATCCACCGAGCTTTCCACGGAAAGTACGGCACGTACCCCGACCCGGAGCGCTTCGAAGGCCCTGGGCATGTTCTCGGCCTTGGCGAGCATGAGGACTTTGCTCAGCTGGGCGAGCTCGGCGAGCTCGGTTCGGTCGTCGACGGTGAGCGCCGGACTCACCACGACGATCACCTCGGGCGGGTCCTCCGTCGCGAGCGCGACGATGCTCTGCACCGATGTCTCCGCCCTGACCTGCAGGTTGTGTTCTTCGAGCAGGGCGCGCATGCCCTCGCACATGATGACTTTGTCGCAGAACATCAGT
The DNA here is from genome assembly GCF_018070605.1 of Streptomyces sp. B15. Classification (NCBI taxonomy): domain Bacteria; kingdom Bacillati; phylum Actinomycetota; class Actinomycetes; order Kitasatosporales; family Streptomycetaceae; genus Streptomyces; species Streptomyces sp. B15. Next base: position 2,104 of record NZ_JAGPXJ010000012.1, on the reverse strand, counting down.
ATGCGGGTGCTCATGACCGACCCCCCCGGGTGGTCGGCCGAGGGGGTCTGTGTGGTGAATGAACTTCCCGGCCGAAGTGCCCGGGTGGCTTGGCGTAGGTCCTGGTAATTGAACGATGCGTCAACAACCATACCCTCATAAGCATCCGTCCCCCGTCCGTCGGAATGGGTCACTTTAACACGACCTTCAGGCGGTAGCCAGGGTAATGTCGACCAGGCAAATCCGCACGGCTTGAACAGGATTCAAGTGCGTGGAATGCGAGACAGCCAATCGCTTGCTGCAACCTATTGCCGGGTGTTTGCCTGTTGCGGCATACAACAGGAGAAATCTTGGTGACGCGGTCCCGTCGCTTCGCCGCTGTCAGAGCGAGCGGTGTTCCCCGGCGTCGGGGCGTCTCGCCGTGGGCGGGACCGCGGCGGTGGGCCGGCCGAGCCGGCTGACGAAGAACGTCCGTCCCGCCAGCCCGAGCCGGGCCTGCAGCTTCTGCCGCAGGTCCTCGTGCTGCACCACGACACTCACCGGGTGCAGGGCCAGTCCCGCACCGGCCGCCGCCAGCCAGTAGTCCGCGAGCCGCGCACCGCCGGCCAGCAGATCGGCGGGTCCGGGCTGTGCAGTCGTGAAGCCCATGGTCGTCAGGGCGGGGGTGCCGGCGCGTACGGTGGCGGCGAGACCGTCGGCCAGGCGGCGGTCGAAGCCGAGACGGCACAACGGCCGCAGCACCCGGGGATCGAGCAGCACCCGCTTGGCCAGATGCCGGGCGGGTGTCAGAGGGCCGAAGAGCTGCCGCAACGTGAAGCCGTCACCACGCATGTCCGCTTCGGCACGGCTCAGGCGCAGATAGGAATGGGTCTCCCGCCACGCTTCCGGATGGCTGAAGTCGCGTCCGGCGTAGCGGGAGCAGAAGGCGGCGAAGGCCTCCAGCTGTTGGGGTCGCGTCAGATGCTGGACGGTCACGGTGCCCGGCCACAGCTCCTCGACGGTCGGGGTCTCCAGACCGTCGAGAAGGCCGGCGTCGAGCGGCTCCCTCCGGTAGGCGCCGCGCTGGGTACGTCGGGCCCCGGCTGTGGTGCGGAGCTCGGCGAACCGTTCGCCGGACCCCTCGCCGTACCTCAGGGCCGCCACACACAGCAGGGACCACCTCGGCGGCCACCCGCTGAAGGGTGCCCGAGCGTCGGCTTCCAGGACCCGCACCCGGGACGGGGCCCAGCCCTGCGCGGCGAGCGCGCGCAGCAGCGTACGCCAGTACGCGCCGCAGCTCACCCGCATCTCGACGGCGTGGGCCGGCAGGGCGGTCAGCTCGCGGCCGTGGTCCAGGGCGAGTGCCACATACTCCTCGTCCGTTCTCTCCTCCCCGCCACCGAGCAGGGTGGCCGCGGCAGCCCGCGCCGCGTCCGTGGACAGCCGGGCGAGGCCCCAGGGCTGGCAGTTGTGCGACGAGGGACTGAGCGCGGCCGTCGCGGTCGCTCCGGTGAGGGCCGCGTCGAAGCGCCGCTCCAGTTCGGTCGCCGCATGGCTCGTCGGCTGCATGGATCCTCCACTACGTGCTCACCACGGCCAGGTAATAGCCGTCGATCTCGAACGCCCAGCTCTCCTTGAGTCCGCCTTCCGCGGCGGGTGCGTGACGGAGCAGCCCGACGCCGGCCCGCCAGCTGAAACGGCCGTCCGGCCGCCACCCGGTCAGCGCCACTTCGCAGGCGTCGACGCGGAGACCGAAGCCGTAGTGCTTGAGCACGGCCTCCTTGCAGGCCCAGCGCAGCGGCAGCGGCATCGCCGCCAGGAGTCGCCGCTCGGGGTCGGCGGAGTGCGGCTCCCCCTCGGCGGTCAGCAACTCGGCCAGCAGCGGCGGGACCACGCGCCGGTGCTCCAGATCCACCCCGACCGCGTGCGGCCCGCAGACGGCCACCGCCAGGTCGGCCGAGTGGGACAGCCCCACCTCCACCGGCGCGTCGACCACCGGCTTGCCCGCCCGCATCCCGTCGGGGATGGCGTCGACGCGTACCTCGCGGTTCGTGACCAGGTGGCCCCGCTGCCGCAACTGGTGGGCGCAGACGCTGTGCTTGAGAGCGAGCCGCCCCGCCAGCCACTCGCACCGTCTGCTCGGCAG
>NZ_JAGPXJ010000119.1:0-17065 GCF_018070605.1 Streptomyces sp. B15 | reverse complement strand
GTGCCATTTTGCTCCCCGAAACGGGGCCGGCCCCCCGGGAGCGGACGGTGCGCCGGGGGCCCCGGCCCGTCATTCGACGCACTCGGCGCGCGGCGTGAGCGTCAGCTCTCGTCCTCGTCGATGAGGAAGCCCCGCATCGGCGACGGCGCCTGCTGGGCCGCCTGCGGACCGCCCTGCGGCCGCACCGGTGCCATCGGCTGTGTCATGGCGGGCGACATCTGCTGCTGCCCGCCGTAGGACTGCCCGGCACCGCCCTGGGTGTGCGGTCCACCGCCGGGGCCGCCACCGTGGCCGCCCATGGAGTGCCCGTTGCCGCCCATCGTCTGGTGCCCGCCACCGTTGGCGGCGGCACCGGCGGGGGCACCGGCTCCGGCCGGGGCCATCGACGGCGCGGGCAGCGAGGCGGTCGCCGGCGTCCGCGGCGGCGCGAGCGAGTCGTCGGCCTGGTTCTCCAACTGCCGCAGCTGGCTCTCCAGGTACGACTTCAACCGCGTGCGGTACTCGCGTTCGAAGCCGCGCAGGTCCTCGACCTTGCGCTCCAGGGTGGCGCGGGCGGACTCCAGCGAGCCCATCGCGACCCGGTGCTTCTCCTGGGCGTCCCGCTCCAGCGCGTCGGCCTTGGCGCGCGCGTCCCGCTCCAGACCCTCGGCGCGGCTGCGTGCCTCGCCGACGATCTTGTTGGCCTCGGAACGGGCCTCCGCGATCGCCTGGTCGGCCGTCTGCTGGGCCAGCGACAGCACGCGGGCCGCGCTGTCGTTGTTCTGGCCGCCGCCGGGCATCTGCGGGCCGCCCTGCGGGCCACCGGGACCCATGGGGCCGCCCTGCTGCGGGCCGGGGCCACCTGGGCCCATCGGACCGCCCTGCGGACCCGGGCCACCGGGACCGCCGTGTCCACCGGGGCCGCCGGGGCCCGCGGGGAGCTGTGCCTGTCCGCCGGGAAGCTGCGGCGGGCCGCCCATGCCCTGCTGTTGGGGCGGGACGGGCTGCGGTCCGGATATGGCGGCGGGCACAGGGGCCCCGCCTTGCTGCTGCTGCCTGTCCTGAGGTTCAGGAGGCTTTCGCATACCGCCTTGTTGCTGTTGCTGGTTCTGCGCGGCCGCGCGCGTGGCCGCAGCCAGCTTGGCGCGCAGGTCCTCGTTCTCCCGCAGCAGCCGGGTCAGCTCGGCTTCGACCTCATCGAGGAAGGCATCGACCTCGTCCTCGTCATAGCCTTCGCGCAGACGGACGGTCGTGAACTGCTTGTTCCGCACGTCCTCGGGGGTCAGGGGCATCTCTTCACCTCAACGTAAGTCGTCGGCATATCGGCAAGACCATTCCGATCGTTCACAGCCTGGCCACGACGTTGATCAGGATGTAGACGATGATCATGAGTACGAAGAAGGACAGGTCGAGCGCCACGCCCCCGAAGCGCAGCGGTGGGATGAACCGCCGCAGAAGCTTGAGTGGCGGATCGGTGACAGTGTAGGTGGCCTCAAGAACGACCACCATCGCCTTGCCGGGTTGCCATGAGCGGGCGAACTGGAAGACGTAGTCCATCACCAGCCGGAAGATCAGCACGAGCAGGTAGCAGTACAGCGCGATTTGCACCACGTCCAGTGCGGTTCTCATCTGCGCGTCCCTCTCCCCTGGGGCTCTCGTGCGGCCTTGGCGGCCTGTTCCTGGTTCCTGCGTCTCAGCTCTGGTTGAAGAACCCGCCCTCTGCGATGCGGGCCTTGTCCTCCGCCGTGACATCGACGTTAGCAGGAGACAGCAGGAACACCTTCTGCGTCACTCGCTCGATACTGCCGTGCAGACCGAAGACCAGACCAGCCGCAAAGTCGACAAGTCGCTTCGCGTCGGTGTCGTCCATCTCCGTCAGATTCATGATCACCGGAGTGCCCTCACGGAAGTGTTCCCCGATGGTACGGGCTTCGTTGTAGGTCCGAGGGTGCAATGTCGTGATCCGGTACGGCTCACGTTCGGACACAACCTTGGGCATGATCACCGGGGCACTCTTCTCGACATTCTGGCGTTCAGGTGTGATGGATGACACGGGAGCAATTCTCCCGGCTCGTCCGCTTTCGGCCGCAACCGCCGGAGCCGGCTCCGGTTCCCGCTCCCGCTGCGCCGGGGGGTGAGCAACCCTCACCGGCTCCTCGGGTTCGGTCTTTTGGAGGGAATGGTGTGATTGTTCCGACTCATACCGCCGACGGTCGCGTTCGGGCTCGGGCTCGGGCTCGAACTCGTCGTCAGGGTCGAATCCCCGGCCGTCGTACCCATCGTCCTCCACGAGGCCGAGGTAGACCGCCATCTTGCGCATCGCGCCGGCCATTCTCTGCGTCCTCCGCTCTGTGGTGGATCGACTCCGCCTCCGTCACCGGTGGCCCTGGGATGATCCACGCAGCCTCTCCGACCGGCCTTTCCGGCGGAAATGACCATATATTCTGCTGTGGCCCAACTCGCTTCGCGACGTTACCGGAGCCGGGGTCGGTCTCCGAGTACCGCGCTGCCGACGCGCACATGTGTCGCACCGGCAAGCACCGCCTCTTCGAGATCCGAGCTCATTCCCGCAGACACCATGGTCGCAGCAGGATGCGCCACTCGCAGGGCGGTTGAGATTTCCAACAGTTGGTCGAAAGCCGCCCGCGGGTGCCCGGCCAGCGGACCGGTCAACGGTGCGACGGTCATCACTCCGTCGAGCCGCAGACCTTGGGCGGCTGTCACCGCCTCGGCGAGATCCGTCACACCGTCGGGTGCCACACCGCCGCGCTCCCCCACCGAGCCTGACTCGGCGTCAAAGGCGATCTGGATCAGACACCCGATCTCGCGTTCCGCGCGCACGGCGGCGTTCGAGAGCGCGGTCACCAGCCGGGCGCGGTCCACCGAGTGGACACGGTCGGCGTAACCGGCAACCGAACGGGCCTTGTTGGTCTGCAACTGGCCGACGAAATGCCAGGTGAGCCGGGCATCCGCACAGGCGGCGGCCTTCGGTGCGGCCTCCTGGTCGCGATTCTCCGCAACGTCCCGCACCCCCAGCTCGGCCAGCAGCCGTACATCACCGGCCGGGTAGGTCTTGGTCACGACGACGAGGGTGACGTCCTCGCGCTTGCGCCCCGCCGCGAAACAAGCGCTCTCGATGCGCTCCTCCACCCGAGCGAGATTCGCGGCCAGCTCCGCCTTGCGCGCCGCCTCCGGGGACTTTTCACCCCCGGCGCGCCCGAAAGCCCCCAAAGCCGCAGCAGAGGGCTCAGCGGACGCAGAGGACTCATGGGGTTCACGAGACTCAGGGGACATCCGTGCCGTCACTTCTCAGCTCGCCTCGATCCAGACATAACTCGCAAGCCTTCCCGTCGTCTTGTCCCGGCGGTACGAGAAATGATCGGCGGACTCCAACGTGCACACGGAGGACTGAGCGCACCGTGTGACCCCCGCCCGGCCGAGCTGGGCCCGCACCGCCGCGGCCATGTCGACGGCCGGGGTCCCCTGCCGCGTGGTCGCGTACGCCTCCGGAACGGCCTCGGCGACCTCGGAGCGCATCGCGTCGGGCACCTCGTAGCACTTGCCGCAGACGGCGGGGCCGGTACGGGCGACCATGCGCTCCGGCTCGGCACCGAGCCGCACCATGGCCTCCACCGTCGCCTCCGCCACGCCCGCCAGCACCCCGGGGCGCCCGGCGTGCGCCGCGCCCGCGATCCCCGCGACCGGGTCGGCCAGCAGCACCGGAGTGCAGTCGGCGGTGAGCACCGCAAGCGCGAGCCCCCGGCGCGCCGTCACGACGCCGTCGACGGGCGGCGCGTCGGCACCGAACGGGCGATCGACGACGGCGACGTCGCGCCCGTGCACCTGATGCATCCAGACCACCTCGTCGGGCGACAGCCCGAGCGCATGCGCGGCCCGCCGGCGGTTGGTCCGTACCGCTTCGGGGGCGTCGCCGACCGCGCCGCCGAGATTGAGCTCCTCATACGGAGCGGCGCTCACCCCGCCCCACCTGTCGGTGAAAGCGAAGTGCGCGCCGCCGGCCGTCTCTTGTACAGCTATCACTTCAGGCAGCTATCACTTCAGGAAGTCCGGCACATCCAGCTCTTCCGCCTGGCTGTCGTGGTACGGGCGGGCCGGCGGCACCTGCGGGGTGGCGGCCGGAGGCGGCGGCACCTCGCTCACCGGTGCCGGCTCCGGGCGGGGCGGGGTGTCCTCCTCGCGCGGCGGGGCAACCGAGCCGAGGCCGCTGAACGAGGGGCGCTCCGGCTCCGGGTCGGCGGAGGCGGCGGACGGCTCGTCCTTGTAGGAGGACGGAGCCGAAGAGGCCGCGGACGACGGCTGGCCGAGCGCCTTCTCCCCCTTCTTGGAAGGCGGCTGCCCACCGTCGAACCCGGCGGCGATGACGGTCACCCGCACCTCGTCGCCGAGCGCGTCGTCGATGACGGCACCGAAGATGATGTTCGCCTCGGGGTGGGCCGCCTCGCTCACCAGTTGGGCGGCCTCGTTGATCTCGAACAGACCGAGGTCGGAGCCGCCCGAGATGGACAGCAGCACACCCCGCGCGCCGTCGATGGACGCTTCCAGCAGCGGCGATGAGATGGCCATCTCGGCAGCGGCCACCGCGCGGTCGTCCCCGCGCGCCGAGCCGATGCCCATCAGAGCCGATCCCGCCTCGGACATCACGGACTTGACGTCCGCGAAGTCGAGGTTGATGAGGCCCGGGGTGGTGATGAGGTCGGTGATGCCCTGGACACCGGAGAGCAGCACCTGGTCCGCCGACTTGAAGGCGTCCAGCACGCTGACCTGGCGATCCGAGATGGACAGCAGCCGGTCGTTCGGAATGACGATCAGGGTGTCGACCTCGTCGCGCAGCCCCGCGATGCCGTCCTCGGCCTGATTGGCCCGGCGACGCCCCTCGAAGGTGAAGGGACGGGTGACGACACCGATGGTGAGGGCGCCGAGCGAGCGGGCGATGTTCGCCACGACGGGTGCGCCACCGGTGCCGGTGCCGCCGCCCTCGCCCGCGGTCACGAAGACCATGTCGGCCCCCTTGAGGACCTCCTCGATCTCCTCGCGGTGGTCCTCTGCGGCCTTGCGGCCGACGTCCGGGTTGGCGCCGGCACCGAGGCCGCGAGTCAGCTCGCGGCCCACATCGAGCTTGACGTCGGCGTCGCTCATCAACAGGGCTTGCGCGTCAGTGTTGATCGCGATGAACTCGACGCCCTTGAGACCGACCTCGATCATCCGATTGATGGCGTTCACGCCACCGCCGCCAATACCGACGACCTTGATGACTGCGAGGTAGTTCTGCGGTGCTGCCACGTCGAAGGCCTCTCGCCTCGAGTTACGTATCCCTGTGGGGCGGTTCGAACGCCGACCCGAACCCTAAGTGTGAAGTTTAGGGTTACCAGTGCCTGTCTTACTTGGACTCTTCTCAACGGACACTAAGTCGACAAGTGCTGGGTGTTCAACGAACACGCCGAACCTCCCGTTTTTCTTTTCACCCTATGTGATCAGACCGAGCAGTAGCCATCCAGGGTGCTCACCAGCGGCGATACGCGTCAACTGACACGGCCACAGGTGGCGGAGACTCCAGCCGTTCGCCGATCCCCGGCCACGACACCGTCCACCGCGCCGGACACCTGTGCCCCTTCGCCGATCCCGGCGGGGGGTACGGGGGTCAACCCCCCGCAAATCGCAGGACCCTGTGCGAGTGAGCCGAGCAGCGGCCAACCAGGGTGCTCACCAGCAGCGATGCCCGTCAACTGGACGGTTCGCTCCCGGCGAGGACATCAGCCTGATCATGCGAGGCAGCTCCGGTCAACTGACGCGGCCACGGAACGGTGGACTCCAGCCGTTCGCCGAACCCGGCTGGAGGTACGGGGGTTAGCGGGGAACGCCACAGCCCGGAGCGACCACGCAAGCGGATACGCCAAGCCTTCACCGAATCCGGCCGAAGAAGTCGCGAGCAGTGCGGCGATGGCTAACTGTCGGATGCGGCCGGGGCACTGGGGGCGGTGACATCGAAGTGTTCGGCGTCCTTGGCGGCTTTCATCACAGCGGTCAGTGCTCTCGCCTTCTGCGCACCGTGCTCGGAGCTCCCCCACCGCACCGTGCGGCCTCCGGTCAGCTTCAGGGTGATGTCGTCGTAGGAACCCACCCGCACGGCGCGGGTGGCGCGGTGGACGGAATCGGGGAGAGCGTCTGTGACTCTTGCCGCTTCCCGGCGCAGCCGTGCCGTTGAGAAGTACCGCTCGTCCGCCGGACGGCGCGGTTCCAGGACAAGAAGCGGAACGCCTTTCGGTGGCTTGCCGACTGTGGCGAATCGCACGCCCTCGGAGTCCACTTCCACATATTTTCCGGCCTTCTCCATGACCAGTTCCGGCCGTCTTTCCGTCACGGTGAGTACGACACCGTGCGGCCAGGACCGCTCGGCCGTCACCTCGCGAACCCGGGGCAGGGCCTCCCGTACACGCCGCTGCACGGCCGACTTGTCCACGGAGACGAGCGGCTCTCCGTCGGGGACCGCCGCCGCGCGGACGACCTCGGAGTCGCTCAGCACCCGGGTGCCGGTGACGGAGACGGACTCGATGCGCAACCACGGCGAGCCGTACAGCACCCAGCTGCCGAAGCCGCCCAGCAGGACCGCAAGAAGGAGCAGCAGGACGAGAAGGCGCCGCCGCCGCAGGCGCGGCCCGGCCCCTCCCGGGCGCGCCGGCTCCTCAAGGGCGCGGTCATGGCCGTCAGCACCGGCTCGCGCGCCGGGACGGGCACCGGCGCGGACGCCGGCAGCACTTCCCTGACCGACGGCCTTGCCCCGCGGCCGTGCCGGGTCGGACTCGCCGGTCGACCGGGACGCCGCGGACGCCTTGGAGCCCTTGGACGGCCTGGACGACTTCGATGCCTTCACGGCTTTGGCAGCTCTGACCACAAGGACCACCCTGCTTTCTGCGTTCTCGGCGAGCTGCCGCCTCCGCGCCGCGCCGGGTCAGCCCCGGCGGCCCGCGGCGATCGCCTCGTACACCATGCCGACAAGCAGTTCATCGGCGTCCGGACGGCCGAACTCGGCTGCCGCGCGCGACATGGCGGTGAGCCGCTGCGGGTCGGAGAGGACCGGGAGCACATTGCCCTGGATCCACTCCGGCGTCAGCTCCGCGTCATCGACGAGGAGTCCGCCGCCGGCCTTGACGACCGGCTGGGCGTTGAGCCGCTGTTCGCCGTTGCCGATCGGCAGCGGGACGTAGGCGGCGGGCAGCCCGACGGCCGACAGCTCCGCTACGGTCATCGCGCCCGCGCGGCAGAGCATCATGTCGGCCGCCGCGTACGCGAGGTCCATCCGGTCCACATACGGTACCGGTACATAGGGCGGCATTCCGGGCATCTGGTCCACGTGGGGGAGTTCGTTCTTGGGCCCGACCGCGTGCAGGATCTGGATCCCCGCGCGCTGGAAGTGCGGAACGACCTGCTGGACGACCTCGTTGAGCCGGCGCGCACCCTGCGAGCCGCCGGAGACCAGCAGCGTCGGCAGGTTGGGGGACAGTCCGAAGGCGGCACGCGCCTCGGGGCGTACGGCGGCGCGGTTGAGGGTCGCGATGGAGCGGCGCAGCGGGATGCCGACGTAGCGCGCCCCCCGCAGCTTGCTGTCCGGTGTGGAGACGGCGACGCCGTGCGCGTAGCGGGAGCCGATCTTGTTGGCGAGTCCCGGGCGGGCGTTGGCCTCGTGCACGACGATCGGCACACCGGCGCGCTTGGCGGCCAGATAGCCGGGCAGCGCCACATAGCCGCCGAAGCCCACGACGCAGTCGGCCTTGGCGCGCTCCAGGATCTGCTCGGCGGCCTTGATGGTGCCGCGCAGCCTGCCCGGCACGGTGATCAGCTCGGGCGTGGGTTTGCGCGGCAGCGGAACGGCCGGAATCAGCTCCAGTTGGTAACCGCGTTCCGGCACCAGCCGCGTCTCCAGACCGCGCTCGGTACCGAGGGCCGTGATCCCCACGGTCGGGTCCTGCCTGCGCAGGGCGTCCGCGAGGGCGAGCGCGGGCTCGATGTGGCCGGCGGTCCCCCCACCGGCGAGTACGACGTGCACGCTGTTTCACCGCTCTCCGGACGGCGGCCTTCCGGCACGCCGTCTCATCGTCTTCTCTCTCTTCCGGCCGGGGGCGGTCCCCGATCGCAGCACCCCTGCCGGCCCTCCCTGAGACGTGCGCTGCCACAGGGCGGGCTGCCGCACGGCCAGGGCAGCGCGTGCCGCCGGGTCGCTGCGCGCGAAGGCGATCAGCAGTCCGACAGCGAACATCGTCGGCAGCAGGGCGGACCCACCGTAGGAGAACAGCGGGAGGGGGACCCCGGCGATCGGCAGCAGACCGAGCACCGCACCCACGTTGATCACCGCTTGCGCCGTGATCCACGTTGTCACGCCTCCCGCGGCATACCTCACGAAGGGGTCCTCCGTGCGTCCGGCCACGCGGATACCCGCATAGCCTAGAGCCGCGAAGAGGGCGAGTACCGACAGCGTCCCCGCCAGACCGAGTTCCTCCCCGGTCACGGCGAAGATGAAATCGGTGTGGGGTTCGGGGAGTTGGCCCCATTTTTCCACACTCGCACCCAGTCCGGAACCGAACCATCCTCCGGAGGCCAGCGCGTAGATCCCGTGCACGGCCTGCCAGCACCGGTCGTCGGGGCCCGGATCGGTTGCGCCGATGCAGCCGAGGCGGGCCATCCGGTTGGGGCTGGAGGTGACCAGCAGCGCGGCGGCCGTCAGGGCGATCACGAGTACGCCCGTGAACAGCCGGGTGGGCGCACCCGCCAGCCACAGCAGTCCGAAGAGCACGGCGGCGACGATGAGAGCGGTGCCCATGTCGCCGCCGAGCATGATGAGCGCGAGCAGCAGCAGTACGACCGGCACCAGCGGTACCAGCAGGTGCTTCCACTGGGTGAGCAGCTTCTTCCCGCCCTTGCGCGCGAGCAGGTCGGCGCCCCACAGGACGAGTGCCAGCTTGGCGAACTCGCTGGGCTGGAGCTGGAACGGGCCGCCCAGATAGATCCAGTTCTGGTTCCCGTTCACCTCCTGTCCCACGCCGGGCACCTGCACCAGGCACATCAGGAAGACGGAGACGACAAGCAGCGGGTAGGCCAGTGCCCGGTGCATCCGTACCGGCATCCGGGAGGCGGCCAGCAGCAGCACCGCCCCGATCCCGGCGGCCACCAACTGCTTGCGGAAGTAGTAGGTGGAGGGCAGTCCGGACTGGAGTGCCTGGATCTGCGAGGCGGAGAAGACCATCACCAGCCCGAGGACGGTGATGAGCGCGCTGCCGCCCATGATCAGGTAGTACGCCGTCAACGGACGGTCCCAGGCGCGCTTGGCGCGGGCGTAGAGCCGCTTCGGTCCCGCGCCGCCCCCGGGTGCCTCGGGGCGCTTCGGCGGACGCATGGGCGCGGGTTGGCTGCGCGCGCGCCGGGGCGTGGGCGGTTTGGCGGATCGCGCCGTCATCCGTATCCCCTCCGTCTCACCCGCGTCCTCGGCCGACGGGGACGGGGTCTACTGCTCGCTGTGGCCTGCGGCGGCGAGGGCCCGGACCGCCTCGGCGAACGCGTCGCCACGCGCGTTGTAGTTGACGAACATGTCCATCGAGGCGCACGCGGGAGCCAGCAGTACGGTATCCCCGGGCAGGGCCATCGACATCGCTTCGCGGACAGCCTCCGCCATCGCCCCAGTGTCCGTGCGTTCGAGGTCGGCCACGGGCACATCGGGGGCGTGTCGCGCCAGGGCTTGTCCGATCAGCTCCCGGTCGGCGCCGATCAGTACGACGCCGCGCAGCCGGGGCGCCGACCTGGCGACCAGTTCGTCGAACGTCGCCCCCTTGGCCAGCCCGCCCGCGATCCACACGATCGAGTCGTAGGCGGCGAGCGACGCCTCGGCCGCGTGCGTGTTGGTGGCCTTGGAGTCGTCGACGAAAGAGACACCGCCGACCTCGGCGACGTGGGTGATGCGGTGCGCGTCCGGACGGAAGGCGCGCAGTCCGTCGCGTACGGCCGCGGCCGGTACACCGAAGGCGCGCGCCAGGGCCGCCGCGGCGAGCGCGTTGGCGATGTTGTGCGGCGCCGGGGGTTGGACGTCGCCGATCTCGGCCAGCTCCTGCGCCTGCTGCTGCCGGTCGGCGACGAAGGCGCGGTCGACCAGCACGCCCTCCACCACGCCGAGTTGGGAGGGTGCCGGGGTACCGAGGGTGAAGCCGATGGCGCGGGCGCCCTCCACCACGTCGGCGGCCCGCACCAGGTCCTCGGTGCGGGGCGCGAGGTCCGCGCCGGTGCCGGCTGCGTTGTCGGCGTCGTCGGCGTCGTCGGCGTTGTAGACGCAGGCCACCTGGTTGCCCTCGTAGATGCGGCCCTTGTCGGAGGCGTACGCCTCCATCGAACCGTGCCAGTCGAGGTGGTCGGGGGCGAGGTTGAGGACCGCGCCGGAGTGCGGACGCAGGCCCGGGGCCCAGTGCAGCTGGTAGCTGGAGAGTTCGACGGCGAGCACGTCGAGGCCCGCGTACGGCTCCTGCTCCAGGACGACATCGATGAGGGAGACGCCGATGTTGCCGACCGCCGCCGTCCGCAGCCCGGCCGCGCGCAGGATACTGGCGAGCATCTGGACGGTGGTCGTCTTGCCGTTGGTGCCGGTGACCGCGAGCCACGGCGGAGCGTCGGGCCCCCGCAGCCGCCAGGCCAGCTCCACATCGCCCCACACCGGTACGCCCGCCTCGGCCGCCGCCCGGAAGAGGGGGGCGGCGGGTTTGAAGCCGGGGGTGGTGACGATCAGCTCGGTGCCCTCGGGGAGCGTCCGGTCGTCGCCGAGCCGGACGGCGATCCCGAGCGCCTCCAGTTCGGCGGCCTGGCGGCGCGGGCCTTGCCCGTCGCCGCCGTTGACGGCCGTGACCCTGGCGCCGAGACGGTGCAGCACCTTGGCCGCCGGCATACCGCTGACGCCGAGTCCGGCGACGGTGACGTGCTTGCCGGACAGTTCCTCGATGAGCTTCGCCAGGTTCGTGCGGCCCGTCGCGTCCTGGCTCGTCGCATCCTGGGCGGTCACTTGCTCGCCGCCCAGCCCGCGTAGAAGATGCCGACGCCGACGATGGCGCACATGCCCTGGATGATCCAGAACCGGACCACGACAAGGACCTCGGACCACCCCTTGAGTTCGAAGTGGTGCTGGAGCGGGGCCATCTTGAAGACGCGCTTGCCGGTGAGCCGGAAGGAGCCGACCTGGATGACCACGGACATGGTGATCAGCACGAACAGGCCGCCGAGGATGGCCAGCAGCAGTTCGGTGCGCGAGCAGATGGCCAGGCCCGCCAGCGCGCCGCCGAGGGCGAGGGAGCCGGTGTCGCCCATGAAGATCTTCGCCGGCGAGGTGTTCCACCACAGGAAGCCGAAGCAGGCACCCATCAGCGCGGCCGCGACGACGGCCAGGTCGAGCGGATCTCGTACCTCGTAACAGCCGGGTCCCGCGGTGGCGATGTGCGCACAGGACTCCTGGTACTCCCATACGCAGATGAAGACATAGGCGCCGAAGACCATCACCGAGGCGCCGGTCGCCAGACCGTCGAGTCCGTCGGTGAGGTTCACGCCGTTGGACATCGCCAGGATCATGAACAGCGCCCAGACGACGAACAGCACGGGAGGCAGGGCCCAGCCGAAGTCCTGGGTGAAGGAGAGCTTGGTGGAGGCGGGGGTGAGCTGGCGCGCGTCCTCGAAGCTGAGCGCGAGGAGGGCGAAGGCGACACCGACGATGAGCTGGCCGGCCATCTTCGCCTTGGCGCGCAGCCCCAGGCTGCGCTGTTTGACGATCTTGATGTAGTCGTCCAGGAAGCCGACCAGGCCCATGCCGGCGAACAGGAAGAGCACCAGCACGCCGGAGAAGGACGGCTGCTCCCCCGTGATGAGCTTGGTGAGCGCATAGGCGAGCACCGTCGCCAGGATGAAGGCGATACCGCCCATGGTGGGGGTGCCGCGCTTGCTGTGGTGGTTCTGCGGGCCGTCGTCGCGGATGAACTGGCCGTAGCCGCGCGAGGCGAGCAGTTTGATCAGCAGGGGGGTCCCGATCAGGGACAGGAAGAGTCCGATGACCCCGGAGAAGAGGATCTGCTTCATCGTCATCGGGCGGAGCCCTCACCCTCCCTGGATCCGTCCTCGAGGAGGGCAGCCGCCACCTTCTCCAAGCCCACCGACCGGGAGGCCTTCACCAGTACGACATCTCCTGCGCGCAGCTGACCGCGCAGCAGGTCGACGGCCGCCTCAGTGCCGGACACATGCACCGACTCCTCACCCCACGAACCCTCGTTCTTGGCACCCATGTCGAGCCAGGCGGCCTCCCGGCCTCCGACTGCCACGAGCTTGCTGACGTTGAGCCGGACGGCGAGCCGTCCGATCGCGTCGTGCTCGGCGAGCGCTTCGTCACCGAGCTCGGCCATCTCGCCCAGCACCGCCCAGGTCCGGCCCCCCCGGGCCTTCGCCGCCTCCCCCATGGCCGACAGCGCACGGAGCGCTGCCCGCATGGAGTCGGGGTTGGCGTTGTAGGCGTCGTTGATGACCGTGACGCCGTCGGCGCGCTCGGTGACCTCCATCCGCCAACGGGAGAGCGTGCTCGCCGAGGAGAGCGCGTCGGCGATGTCCCCAGCAGGCATGCCCAGTTGGTGGGCGACGGCCGCCGCGGCGAGCGCGTTCGACACGTGATGCTCACCGTACAGGCGCATGGTCACATCGCCGCACCCGGTAGGTGTGTGAAGGGTGAAAGCTGGTGTGCCGCGTTCCGACAACCGCACGTTTTCGGCCCGTACGTCCGATTCCGGGGACTCACCGAAGAGCAGGACGCGGGCCTCGGTACGCGCTGCCATGGCGCGGACGTACGGGTCGTCGGCGTTGAGTACCGCCACTCCCCCCTCGTCGGCCGTCGGCAGCGTCTCGACCAGTTCGCCCTTGGCCTGGGCGATCTGCTCGCGCCCGCCGAACTCGCCGATGTGCGCCGTGCCGACGTTGAGCACGACGCCGATACCGGGCGGGGTCAGCTCGGTGAGGTAGCGGATGTGGCCGATGCCGCGGGCGCCCATCTCCAGCACCAGGTGCCGGGTGGACTCGTCCGCGCGCAGGGCGGTCAGCGGCAGGCCGATCTCGTTGTTCTGCGAGCCTTCCGGCCACACCGTCGGGCCCAGCCGCCCCAGCAGCTGGGCGATCAGATCCTTGGTGCTGGTCTTACCGCTGGACCCGGTCAGCGCGACGACCCGGGTGCCGAGCTGGTGCACGGCATGCCGGGCCAGGGCGCCCAGGGCGCGGGTGACGTCGTCGACGACGATCGCCGGGACACCGACGGGACGGGTGGCGAGCACGGCGACGGCGCCCGAGGCGACGGCGGAGGCGGCGAACTCGTGGCCGTCGGCACGCTCACCGGCGAACGCCGCGAAGAGCGCGCCGGGGCCCGCCTCCCGGGAGTCGATCACCACCGGCCCGGTGATCCGCGCTTCCAGGTCCGTTATGTCGTGCTGCCGTCCGCCGGTGAGGGCGGCGATCTCTGCGAGGGAGAGGGGGATCATCGGTTCTGGTTGTCTGTCCGGTGGTTCGCGGAGGATTCGAAAGGAGGAACGGAGGGAGCGGGGGACGAAGGCGACGGTGCCGCCGCGGTGAGCGTCGGGGCGTGCGTCGGGCCGACCGGAGCCTGCTCGGCCGCCCGGGCGCGGATGGAGTCGTACAGGACCTGGACGTCGTCGAAGGGGCGCACCACACCGGCGATGTCCTGACCCTGTTCGTGGCCCTTGCCCAGGATGAGGACGGTGTCGCCGGGTTCGGCCCGGGCGACGGCGGCCCGGATGGCGGCGGCCCGGTCCTCCTCGAGCAGCACGGTGCCGCGCTCGTGGGCGGGGACCTCGGCGGCGCCGCCGAGCATGGTGGCCAGGATCGCGAGGGGGTCCTCCGAGCGCGGGTTGTCCGAGGTGAGCACCGCCGTGTCGGACAGCCGGGCCAGCGCGGCACCCATGGCGGGCCGCTTGTGCGGGTCGCGGTCGCCGCCGCAGCCCAGAACCGCGTGCACGGCGCCCTCGGTGACCTTGCGGACGGCATACAGCACGGACTCGACGGCGTCCGGTTTGTGCGCGTAGTCGACGATGGCGAGGTAGTCCTGGCCGGCGTCCACCCGCTGGAGGCGACCGGGTACACCGGGGACGGCGCTG
This sequence comes from Streptomyces sp. B15, assembly GCF_018070605.1. Classification (NCBI taxonomy): domain Bacteria; kingdom Bacillati; phylum Actinomycetota; class Actinomycetes; order Kitasatosporales; family Streptomycetaceae; genus Streptomyces; species Streptomyces sp. B15. The sequence goes on along the minus strand of NZ_JAGPXJ010000119.1, from coordinate 2,906 downwards.
ATGCCCTCGGCAGCGGTGTTCGGGTCGATTCCGGCGGCGGCCAGCGCAGTGAGCGCGGCCAGCGCGTTGGCGACGTTGAAGGGCCCGGCGATGGGAGCGCCGGCGAGCACTTCCTGGCCGCCGGGGCCCATGGCGGTGAACGTCGAGCCGAGCGGGCCGACCTCCACGTCCTCGGCCCGCCAGTCCGCGTCCGGGTGGCCCTCGGCGGAGAAGCTGGTGACGGGGAAGCCCTCGTCCTTGAGCTCGGTCAACAGCCGGAAGCCGTACTCGTCGTCGAAGTTGACCACCGCGGCCCGCGAGCGCTCCGGGGTGAACAGCTGCCGCTTGGCCTGGAAGTAGTCCTCGATGTCGCGGTGGAAATCGAGGTGCTCGGGGCTGAGATTGTTGAACACCGCGACGTCGAAGACGCAGCCGTCGACCCGGCCGAGGACCAGCGCATGGCTGGAGACCTCCATGGCGACCGAGCTGACACCGCGCTCCCGCATCACCGCGAACAGCGCCTGCAGGTCGGTGGCTTCCGGTGTGGTGCGCTCCGACTTGATGCGCTCGTCACCGATCCGCGACTCGACGGTGCCGATCAGACCGGTCAGCCCCCCGTCCTTCTGCGCCGCCTGCCGCAACCCTCCGTCGACCAGATACGCGGTCGTCGTCTTGCCCGAGGTGCCGGTGATGCCGATCTGCAGCAGGTCCTCGCCGGGCTTGCCGTAGATGGTGGCGGCCAGCTGCCCCATCCGGCCGCGCGGATCGGGCACCGTCAGCACCGGCAATCCGGTGGCCGCGGCGCGCTCGGTACCGCCGGGGTCGGTCAGCACGGCGGCGGCGCCCAGGCTCTGGGCCTGCTCCACGAAGTCCGCCCCGTGCAGCCGGGCGCCGGGCAGCGCGGCGTAGATGTCGCCGGGGCGTACGGCGCGCGAGTCGTGGGTGATGCCGGTGACGGACACGCCGGCTCCGGACGCGGTGTCGCCCTCGGGTGCACCGGTGGAGCCGGACACCGGAGCGCCGGGCTCGTCGGCATCCAGCAGTCGGGCCAGCTCCGCGAGCGGGACGGGCGTGACCCGCATGGGGCGGGGCGGCCCAGGGAAGGACTCGGGGGAGGTCTGATCAGCTTGTGGCACGGCGGTGAGCGTACCGGGCGGGACACCCGTGCCGCGAAGCGAGGGGCGCGGCGGCGCCGATCCCCGAAGGTTGTACGCGCTGTCAGTGATCGTTCTCACGTGGTGCATGGCTCAGTCGTTCCGGCCCTTCCCCGCGAGCACGGGGAACCGCGCGGGCTCGGCCCCGGTCGGGGGGATCTGCAGGCTCTTCAGGGAGAACTTCATGACCTTCTTGTAGACGGGGCCGCACACGTCGCTGCCGAAGTAGCTGCCCTTCTTGGGGTTCTGGACAGCGCAGTAGACGGTGATCCGGGGCTTGTCGGCGGGGGCGAATCCGGCGAAGGAGGCGGTGTAGCCGTGGTAGCGCCCCGTCTTCGGATCCACCCGGTTGGCCGTACCGGTCTTCCCCGCGACGCGGTAGCCGGGGATCTTGGCCGTGGTTCCGGTGCCCTCCATGTCGGACACCACGGACTCCAGCATCCGGGAGAGGGTCTTGGCGGTCTTCTCGCTCACGACCCGGCGCTCGGCGGGCGGCTCGGCCGGTTCGTAGCGCCCGTCGGGGCCCGTGGTGCCGCGTACGACCGTGGGTTCGATCCGCACACCGCCGTTGGCGATGGTGGAGTAGATGGAGGCGGCCTGGACGGCGTTGAGGGACAGGCCCTGGCCGAAGGGGATCGTGTACTGCTGGGAGGCGCTCCACTTCTCCGGCGGGGCCAGCAGCCCCTCGGTCTCGCCGGGGAAGCCCAGCCCGGTGGGCCGGCCGATGCCGAACTTGCGCAGATAGCTGTGGAGGACCTTGTTGGCCTGCTTCTGCGTCCTGCCCAGCTGCTCGGTGGCCAGGATGGTGCCGATGTTGCTGGACTTGGCCAGAACACCGTTGAGCGTCAGATGCCAGGTGGGGTGGTCGATGTCGTCGGCGAAGGACCGGTCGGCGCGCTTGAGCCGATTGGGCACGGTGACCGCCGTGGTGGGAGTGGCCTTGCCCTCCTCCAGGACCGCGGCCATCGACATGACCTTGCTGGTGGAGCCGGGCTCGTAGACGTCCTGGAGTGCGGGGTTGCCGAAGGAGTCCACCTTCGCGCCGCGGATGTCGTTGGGGTCGAATCCGGGCGCGCTGGCCATTCCGAGCAGCTGGCCGGTCCTGGTGTCCTGGACGATGACGTAGCCGCTGTCGGCGTGCGACTTGGCCACCTGGTCGGAGATGGCCTGCTGGGCGGACCACTGGATGTCGCGGTCCAGCGTGAGCTCCACGTCGGAGCCCGGCTCGGCCGCCTGTTCGCGGACGCCCGCGGTGGGGACCTGACGGCCGCCCGACTGGGCATAGGTGATCTTGCCGTCCTCGCCGGCGAGCTTGTCGTTCAGCATCGCCTCCAGCCCGGCGCCGCCCTTGCCGGCCGAGTTGACGAAGCCGAGCACCGGGGCGGCCAGCTCCTTGTTGGGGTAGACGCGCTTGGCGTGCTTCTCCTGGTAGATCCCGGCGAGCACATTGGGCTTCTCGCCCTTGGGCGCGGCGGCCTCCTCGTCGGCGAGCCGCTCCTTGAGCTTCTTGATCTTCCGCCAGGTCTGCGGGGTCTGCTGGCGGGCGAGCAGGACATAGCGGGTGCCCGACCGGGAGAGGTTCTTGGCCAGTTGGCCGGGCTCCTTGTCCAGCAGCGGCGCCAGCAGTTCGGCGGCCCGCTCGGGGGCGTCCTGGATCTTCGTCTGCTCGGGGGTGAACAGATACGGGTCGGCGGTGATGTCGTGGGCGTCCACCGTGCTCGCCAGCGCGGAGCCGTCCCGGGCGGTGATGGCGCCGCTGCTGGACAAGGAGCC
>NZ_JAGPXJ010000118.1:0-17879 GCF_018070605.1 Streptomyces sp. B15 | reverse complement strand
CTCCCTGGTTCCGGGTCATTCGCGCTGTGGAGCGTCCTGTCCGGGGTCCGTCGGCAGTTCCTCGCCCGCGCACAGGGCCAGCACGTCGGCGCCGAACTGCTGGAGCTTGCGGCTGCGGACCCCGGAGATGCGGGAGAGCGCGGCCTCGTCGTCGGGCACCGCCTCGGCGATGGCGAGGAGGGTCTTGTCGGTGAAGACGCAGTAGTCCGGCTGTCCCAGCAACGCGGCCTGCCGTGCCCGCCACTGCTGCAGCCGCTCGTACAGCACCTCGTCCAGCTCCGAGGGGCAGTCCTCACAGCGCATCAGCTTCACCTCACCGGGGTCGGTCAGCGAACGCCCGCACACCCGGCACCGTGCCGGGGACCGCCGCACCCGCCCGCGGCCGGCGGCCGGGCCGCGGTCGAAGCCGCCGCCGGTGACGCTGCCGCTGACGGCTCCCGTCGCCGCCCGCCGTGCGCCCGCGCTCGTGCCGGGGCGCAGGCCCGTGAGGAAGCGGCTGGGCTGTCTGCTGGGGCGGCCACCCGGGGAACGGGCGAGGGACCACGAGAGGGTCAGCACGCGGCGGGCGCGGGTGACCCCGACATAGAGCAGTCTGCGCTCCTCCTCTGTCTGCTCCTCGGTCCTGGCGTAGGTGATGGGCAGCATGCCGTCGGTGAGGCCCACCACGAAGACCGCGTCCCACTCCAGGCCCTTGGCCGCGTGCAGCGAGGCGAGTGTGACGCCCTCGACGGTGGGGGCGTGCTGGGCTCTGGCCCGTTCGTCCAGCTCGGCGACCAGGTCGGAGAGGGTCGCCTCCGGGTGGGCCGCGGCGAAGTCCACGGACAGCCGCACCAGCGCGGCCAGCGACTCCCAGCGGTCTCTCACCGCTCCCGATCCGGCGGGGGCGTGCGGGGTCCAGCCCTTGGTGCCGAGCACGGCACGCACCTGGGAGGGCAGATCGACCGCGTCGTCCAGCAGCGCGTCGTTCCCACCGGCGCGGGCTGCGCCGCGCAGCACCACGAACGCCTCGCGCACCTCGGGGCGTTCGAAGAAGCGCTCGGCGCCGCGCAGCTGGCAGGGGACCGACAGGTCGGCAAGGGCCTGCTCGTAGATCTCGGACTGGGCGTTGATGCGGTAGAGCACGGCGATCTCGCTGGCGGGGACGCCGGAGGCGATCAGATCCCGCACCCGCCGGGCGACCCCCTCGGCCTCCGCCGGTTCGTCGGCGAACTCGGCGCAGACCGGCTCGGGTCCCGGATCGCGCTGGGAGACGAGTTCCAGGCTGTGTTCGGCGGCGCGGCCGTGTGCCTGGGCGAGCAGTCCGTTGGCGAAGTGGACCACCTGGGGGGTGGAGCGGTAGTCGCGGACCAGTTTCACGACGGTGGCGCTCGGGTGGCGGGTGCGGAAGTCGAGGAGGTGGTCGGCGGTGGCGCCGGTGAAGGAGTAGATGGTCTGGCTGGCGTCACCGACCACGCACAGGCTCTCCCGCTCCCCCACCCACAGCTCCAGCAGCCGCTGCTGGAGCGGGCTGACGTCCTGGTACTCGTCCACCACGAAGTGCTGGTACTGCCCGCGGACCGTCTCGGCGATGTCCGGGCGGTCCTGGAGGATGCCGACCGTCAGCAGCAGTACGTCCTCGAAGTCGATCACCGAGCGCTCGCGCTTGAGCTGCTCGTAGAGGGCGTAGATGCGGCTGATCTCGGCGGGGTCGCGGGGGGCGGCGCGGCCCGCCTTCGCGGCGGCGGCCGGGTAGTCCTCGGGAACGGTCTGGGTGACTTTGGACCACTCGATCTCGCTGGTGACGTCCCGCAGCTCGGTGCGGTCGAGCCGCAGGCGGCAGCGGGTCGCGGCTTCGCCGACGAGTTGGGCCTTGCGCTCGATCAGCGGCGGCAGCTCGCCGCCGACGGCGCGGGGCCAGAAGAACTGCAGCTGGCGCAGTGCGGCGGAGTGGAAAGTGCGGGCCTGTACGCCTTGGACGCCGAGCTGACGGAGCCTGCCGCGCATCTCGCCGGCGGCCCGCTGGGTGAAGGTGACGGCCAGCACCCCGGCGGGGGGCAGGATGCCGGCGCGGACGCCGTAGGCGATGCGGTGGGTGATGGCTCTGGTCTTGCCGGTGCCTGCACCGGCCAGTACGCACACCGGACCGTGCAGGGCCGTCGCCACCTCGCGCTGCTCGGGGTCGAGCCCTTCGAGCACCGCGTCGGGGGAGTCGGGAACCTGCGGGAAGAGAGTGGAGTCCGTTGCTGCTGTCACCCCGCCATGCTGCCAGCCGCCGGGCGGGGCGGTGACGGGGTTGTCCACAGCCAGGGTTGTTTGTCATACAAGCGGTGTGACCCGGTCCATTCTCCCGGGGATTTCCGCCCGTTACCCCTGGGGGGAATGGTCCGGTGCCTCCGCGCGTTCACTGGAGGCACCGGACGAGACGAAGGAGCACTGGAGAAGATGGCGGGCACTGTGACGATGTACAGCACCACCTGGTGCGGCTACTGCCGTCGGCTGAAGGGCCAGATGGAGCGCGAGGGCATCGCGTACACCGAGATCAACATCGAGCAGGACCCCGAGTCGGCGGCCTTCGTCGAGAAGGCGAACGGCGGCAACCAGACGGTGCCGACCGTTCTGTTCCCCGACGGCTCGACGCTGACCAACCCCTCCCTGGCGCAGGTCAAGGAGAAGATCGGCGGCTGACCCGCTCGCGGGGCCGCCGGTGGACGGCCCGCCCCGCGGGCCCGGTCCCGGCCCGCCGCCTGATCATGGCGGCGGCTCGGCCGCCTCAGTCGTGACGGCGGGGCTTGGGCAGCGGCTGTCCGTACCAGCGTTCGACCAGGCGGGCCGCGATCGAGATTCCGGCGGGTGGGAGCACCTCGCCGGTCTCGATCGCGGTCCGCAGGTCGTCGCGGGAGAACCAGCGGGCCTCCTCGATCTCGTCCCCGTCCACCTTGATGCGGGGCGAGGTGGCGCGGGCCATGAAGCCCAGCATCAGGCTGGAGGGGAAGGGCCAGGGCTGGCTGGCGACGTAGCTGACGGGGCCCACGGCCACGCCGGCCTCCTCGGCGACCTCGCGGCGTACCGCGGCTTCGATTGACTCACCCGGTTCGACGAAGCCGGCGAGCGTCGAGAACCGGCCCTCGGGCCAGTGCACCTGGCGGCCCAGCAGTGCGCGGTCCTGGTCGTCGGTGACCAGCATGATGACGGCGGGATCGGTGCGCGGGTAGTGCTCGGCGCCGCAGGCCGGGCAGCGGCGGATGTGTCCGGCTGCCGCGATGACGGTGCGCTCGCCGCAGCGGGAGCAGAAGCGGTGGGTGCGCTGCCAGTTCTCCAGGCCGATGGCGTGGACCATCAGTTCGCTGTCGCGGTCGCAGAGCAGGGGTCCGGCTTCGCGCAGTCCGGCCGGGCGGGCGATGTCGTCCATCCTGCCGGGCAGTGAGTCCTTCTGGAGTGCGAAGTAGCGCACGCCCTCTTCGTCTATGCCCAGGAAGTAGCGGTGGGCCTCGGTGAAGGGCGCGTCGAAGGACGGCATCATGACGAGTTCTGTGGTGCCGTCCTCCTTGTCCTCGATCAGGGCCTGTCCGCCGGAGACCACGAAGACGCGGGTGCTGGGGTGACTCCAGGCCGCCGCCAGCCATGCCTCGTCCAGCCGGTGGTGGGAGGCGCGGTCGATGCCTCCTGTCGTGGTGAGGCTGATGGGTTGCTCGTCGGCCGCTGACGCGACGGTGGAGCCGGTGTGCGGGGCGGTGTCCGTGGCGGGCTCTCCGGTGGAACGGTCGGTCGAGGTCGGGATGGTCACTTCTGCTTCCTACTCCCCCTGGGTCGGGGCTCCCCGCCCGGTGGCCGGGTCGGGGGGCGGTTGGCGAGCGTTCGTGAGTCGGGTGGCGGGGCGGCTCGTTCCGGGCGGTCGCGCTGCCGGAGCAGCCGCTGTCAGCCGCTCCAGTGTGCCGCGAGGTCGTCCCACAGGTATGCGGCCGTCTCGGCCCCTTTGAACAGCAGATCGAGTTCGACCTTCTCGTTGGGCGCGTGCCAGCCGTCGGAGGGGACCGAGATCCCGAGGAACAGAACGGGGACGCCGAGAGCGTCCCTCAGGTCGGCGGCCGGTCCCGAGCCGCCCTCCCGGGTGAAGCGGACCGGTGTGCCGAAGGCGCGCCGCATGGCGCGGGTGAGGGAGCGCAGTGCGGGGTGGTCGAGCGGGGTGAGGCAGGGGCGGGTGGCGCCCCAGAAGGTGATCTCGTGCCGGATGCCTGCGGGGAGGCGTGCGGCGACCCAGTCCCTGAGCGACTGCTGGATCTTCTCCTCGTCCTGGCCCGCGACGGTGCGGAAGGACAGCTTGAGCTCGGCGCGGGAGGGCACGATCGTCTTGCCGCCGGGACCCTGGTAGCCGCCGCTGATGCCGTTGACCTCCGCCGTGGGGCGGGCCCACACGCGCTCCAGGGTGGTGTAGCCGCGCTCGCCCAGTGTCGCCTTCGAGTGGGCGGCGCGCAGCCAGGCCTCCTCGTCGAACGGCAGCTCGGCGAAGAGGGTGCGTTCCTCCTCGGTCAGCTCCACGATCCCCTCGTAGAAGCCGGGGAGGGTCACCCGGCGGTCGTCGTCGTGCAGGGCTGCGGCGAGGCGGGCGGCCTCGGTGGCCGGGTTGGGAATCGCACCGCCGAAGGAGCCGGAGTGCACGTCTTGGCCGGGCCCGTACAGGTCGATCTGGCAGTCGGTGAGCCCCCGCATACCCGTGCAGACGGTGGGGGTGTTCTCGTCCCACATGCCGGTGTCGGAGACGACGACGGCGTCGCAGGCCAGGCGCTGGGCGTGGGTGCGCAGCAGTGCGGGGAAGTGCGGAGAGCCGGACTCCTCCTCGCCTTCGATCAGCAGCTTGATGCCGACAGCCGGCGCGGTGCGGCCGGCGGCGGCCAGATGCGCGCGCAGACCCAGGGCGTGGAAGAGCACCTGCCCCTTGTCGTCGGCGGCGCCGCGCGCGTAGAGGCGACCGTCGCGCTCCTCGGGTTCGAACGGTTCGCTGTGCCAGCCGTCGGTGCGGACGGCGGGCTGGACGTCGTGGTGACCGTAGACGAGGACGGTGGGTGCCGTCGGGTCGTCGGAGGGCCACTCGGCGAAGACAGCGGGCGCGCCGTCGGTCTCCCAGACCTCGGCGACGGGGAAGCCCGTCGTGCGCAGGGTGGCCGCGAGCCAGTCGGCGCTGCGCCGCACGTCATCGGCACGCCCCGGGTCGGCGGAGACGGAGGGGATGCGCAGCCAGGCGGACAGGTCGGTCAGAAAGGCGGAACGCTGCTCTTGGATGAAGGTCCGGACCGCGCTGTCCGGGGGAGCCGGGGTGGTGCTCATGCCATCGAGCCTAACCGGCGTCGGGTGATCAGCCGTCAGCCGGAGGGTACCCCGGTTCCTCGGGCAGCGCGTCCGGGCCGTCCAGGTGTACGTCGCCCAGCAGCAGCCGCTCCAGTCCTGCGCGGTCGGGCAGCGCCTCCGGGCGCACCAGCTCGCCACTGCGGACGTAGAGGAACGCCGCGCCGACCGAGGACAGCGGCACCCCTTCCTGCTCGGCCCAGGCGAGCCGGTAGACGGCGAGCTGCAGCGGGTCGGCGTCCTGGCCGCGGCCGGTCTTCCAGTCGATGATGTCGAACGTCACACTCCCGTCGGGGCCCCGGTCCCGGTAGACGGCGTCGATCCGGCCCCGGACGACCCGTCCGGCGAGTACGAGCTGGAAGGGCGCCTCGACACGGTGGGGCGTGCGCTGCGCGTAGGGAGTGCGTTCGAAGGCCTCCTTGAGGACCGCCAGGTCCCGTTCGTCCGCGATGTGCGGCGGCTCGCTGCCGTAGGGGCCCTCGCCCTCGGCGCCGGGCAGCTCGTCGGGGCCGAGCAGCGGCAGCGGCAGCTCTTCGAAACGGGACTCCACCCAGGCGTGGAACCGGGTGCCCCTGCGCGCTGCCGCAGGCCGCGGGGGGCGCGGCATGGGGCGGGCCAGTTCCCGGGCGAAGCCTTCCGGATCGGCTGCCAGGCGCAGCAGTTGGGAGGCGCTCAGCGTGCGCGGCAGGGGTACGTCGCGTACTGCGGCGCGGGAGCGGCGCAGTTCCTCTGTGAGAGCCTCCAGGTCGCGGTCCCAGGCGGCGATCAGCCGGGCCTCCTCGGGGCTGATCTCTTCGGCTGCCGGGTCGGTGCCCTGGTTCGCCGCCGCGGCGGTCGGGTCCGGGGCGGGTGCGGCGGTCGCGTCCGGGGTGGGTGAGGCTGCTGCGGCCGGGGCGGTCGCGTCCGGGGTGGCCGCTGCCAGGTACGACTCGACCCGCGCCGCCGCCTCGCGCCGCAACGCCAGTGCGGTCTCGTCCAGGGGCAGCGGCCACACCCGCTCTTCCGCGGGCTCTGCCAGCGCGGGGTTGACCGCGCCCTCTTCCGGAGGCTCGGCCCAGTGCTCGACCTCGCCGTGCGCCGGGTCGGCCTCGCAGTGGGCGCGCAGGGCCTCCAGGAAGGCGGAGGGGCCGCGCGGGCGCTTCTGGGAGGGGCCCCACCAGTGCCCCGATCCCAGCAGCAGGCTGCGCGGGCGGGTGAAGGTGACGTAGCCGAGCCGCAGCTCCTCCGTCGACTGGTGGGCACGCAGCGCGTTCTCGTGCTCCTTGAGTCCCTTCGCGTTCCACTCCGGCCGGGGCGGGAGCGTATCGGCGTCACCGCGCAGCGCGTAGGGCAGCACCTTGGGCTGGGTGAGCCAGGTCTCGCGGGCCTGTTCGCTGGGGAACTGCTTGGCGACCAGGCCCGGCACCGCGACCACGTCCCACTCCAGGCCCTTGGACTTGTGCGCGGTCAGCACCTTGACCGTGTTCTCGCCGCCCGGCAGTGAGCTGTCCAGCCCCTTCTCGTACTGCACGGCAGTGCGCAAAAACGCGAGGAAGGCCAGCAGGGTGGCCTCGCCGTCCAGTGAGGCGAAGCCCGCTGCGATGTCGAGGAACTGGCCGAGCGTCTCGCGCCGCCGGGCCGCGACCGCGTGCGGGGAGGCGGCCAGCTCGACCTCCAGCCCGGTGACGGTCAGCACCCGGTGCAGTACGTCCATCAGCGGGTCGGCCAGCGAGCGCCGCAGATCGCGCAGCTCGGCCGCGAGCCGTGCGAAGCGGACCCGGGCCTGGGCGGAGAAGGGCAGCTCGTCCTCGTAACCGTCGGCCTCCAGGAAGGTGTCCAGCGCGTCGGCCAAGGAGCGCACTTCCGCCGGGTCGGCGCCTTCGACGGCCGCGGCCAGTCGCTCGTCCGGATCGTCGCCCTCGCGACTGCGCTGGTGCGCCACGAGCAGCGCCGCGCGGCGGCCGAGCAGCGCCAGATCGCGTGGGCCTGTCCGCCAGCGCGGCCCGGTCAGCAGTCGCACCAGCGCGGCGTTGGCGGTGGGGTCCTGCAGCACCTCGCAGACGGCCACCAGATCGGCGATCTCCGGCAGGTGCAGCAGCCCGGACAGGCCGACGACCTCCACGGGCAGATCCCGCTCCACCAGTGCGCCCTGGATCTCGGCGAAATCGGTGGCACTGCGGCACAGCACGGCGATCTCGCCGGGCGGGGTGCCGGTGCGCACCAGATGTGCCAGCGAGTCGGCCAGCCAGGCGATCTCTTCGGCCTGTGTCTCCAGCAGCGCCGCGCGGACCCGTCCCTGTCCCTCGGCGCCCGGGGCGGGCCGCAGCGCCTCGACTCCCTCGTGCCGCTCGCGCAGTGGCGCTGCCAGATCGTTGGCGAGGTGCAGCAGACGGCCACCGCTGCGCCGGTTCTCGCTCAGCGACTGGCGGCGGGCCGGGGTGCCGTCGGCGTGCGGGAAGTGGTGCGGGAAGTCGTCCAGATTGGCGACGGAGGCGCCGCGCCAGCCGTAGATCGCCTGGCAGGGGTCCCCGACCGCGGTGACGGGGTGTCCTGTGCCCTGTCCGAAGAGCCCGGCGAGCAGTACGCGCTGTGCGACGGAGGTGTCCTGGTACTCGTCCAGCAGTACGACGGAGAACTGCTCGCGCAGCGCACGCCCCACCTCCGGCATCCCGGCGAGCCGTGCGGCCAGCGCGATCTGGTCGCCGAAGTCGATCCGCTCCTGTGCCTGTTTGCGGGCGCGGTACTCCTCGACCAGGCCGAGCAGTTCCTGCCGGGCGAGTGTCGCCTGGGGCACCTTGCGCAGCTTCTCGTTGGTCAGCCGGGCCCCCTCCAGCCCGGCGAGCAGCTCGGCGTTGTGTTCGCGCAGCTGTTGGGGGGTGACGAGGTGTTCGGACAGCTCGGCGTCGAGCGCGAGCAGGTCCTCCACCAGCGCCGGCACGGACTTGGTGAGCGCCTCGAAGGGGCCCTGGGCCGCGCGCAGCACCCCGGCGGCGAGCTGGAACCGGGTGGCGTCGGCCAGCAGCCGCACGGTCGGCTCGAGACCGAGCCGCAGCCCGTGCTCGGTCAGCAGCCGTCCGGCGAAGGCGTGGTACGTGGAGATCTGCGGCTCTCCCACCTCGGTACCGTCCGCCAAGCCGTCACCGGCGCCGTCGAAGAGCGCCGGGTCGGATCCGGTGACACCGGCGCGCAGCAGCGCCTTGCGTACGCGTTCGGACAGTTCACCGGCCGCCTTGTTGGTGAACGTCAGCCCCAGCACGCGGTCGGGGGCGACCTGCCCGGTTCCCACCAGCCACACCACGCGCGCGGCCATGACGGTGGTCTTCCCCGAGCCCGCGCCGGCCACGATCACCTGGGGAGCGGGCGGCGCGGTGATGCAGGCCGTCTGCTCCGGGGTGAACGGGATACCCAGCAGCTCGGCGAGCTGTCCTGGGTCTGTGAGCGGTGCGGGCACTCGTAAGACGCTAGCGCTCGCGGCTGACAGATCACCGCCGGGCCGGAGGATGCGCCCGCCCGGCGGCGGAAGGCCCAAGGGGTGGCCGGTGGGCTCCGTCCGGGCGGCTCACTGGACGATCTGGTCACTCGACGATCTGGCGGCCCTCCGGGCGGGCGGAGCAGGACGCGCGGAAGGAGCAGTGTGTGCAGTGCTGCCCCGGCGAGGGGGTGAAGCGCTCGTCCAGTACCCGCGCCGCCGCGGTGGCCAGCAGCTCGCCCACCCAGTCGCCCCCGGTACCGTCCCCGGGCTCCGGTGCCGGCTCTCCCTGCCGGTCGACCGGCTCCTGCCGCTGGACGACAGGCAGCGTGTCCCCGCCGTCGCGCTTGGCGGCGCCGAGCCGCAGCTGCACCAGTTCGGCACCGCCCGGCCGAGGGCGCGCTCCGCCGAACAGCTCGTCGGCGGCGCCCTCCCGCAGGGCGAGCTGGTAGACGGCCAGCTGGGGGTGACGCTCCACCTCGGGCCCGGTGGGGCGGGCGCGGCCTGTCTTGAAATCGACCACGTAGGCGCGCCCCTGGGCGTCCCGCTCGACCCGGTCCATGCTGCCGCGGACGCGGACGGCGTGCTCACCTGCCCGCAGCGTGACATCGAACCCGTGTTCGCTGCCGACCAGCTCGCGGCCCTCGCCGCGCTCCATGACGTGCCAGCGCAAGAAGCGCTCCAGGGCGGCGCGTGCGCTCTCCTTCTCCTGCCGCGACTTCCACGGCGCGTCGAAGGCCAGCCCGTCCCAGACTGCGTCCAGCCGCTCCATGAGCACCGACAGGTCCGCCGGGCTGCTGCCGGAGGCCACCTCGTCGGCCAGTACGTGCACCACGTTGCCGAAGCCCTGCGCTGCCGTGGCCAGCTCGTCGGCCTTCACCTCGCGGGCCAAGAACCACTGCAGGGAGCAGGTGCGCGCCAGCTGTTCCAGCGCACTGCCCGACAGCGCGACAGGTGCGTCGAGCTCGCGCAGCGGCACGCTGGAACGGGTCGGCTCGGCCAGCCCCCACCAGCGCTGCGGATGCGCCGCCGGGACGAGCGGATACCCCTCCTCGTCCCGCTCGGCCGCGAGCCTGGCCAGTCGCCGCGCCGCCGCGTCCCGCAGCGCGGGCGAGGCCGCCGGGTCGACGGTGGTGGCGCGCAACTCCGCGACCAGTGCGGACACCGACAGCGGGCGGCGGGGGCGGTTGCCGACCGGCTGCGGCTCGACACCCAGTTCGGCCAGGAACCGTGAGGGCTGGTCGCCGTCCTCCGCCTGGGCGCGGACGGCGGTCACCACGAGGCGCTCAGCGGCGCGCGTCGTCGCGACGTAGAACAGCCTGCGCTCCTCGGCCAGCAGCGCCCCCGGGGGCAGCGGCTCGGCGATGCCGTCGCGCCCGATGCGGTCCGCCTCCAGGAGGGAGCCGCGCCGCCGCAGATCGGGCCACAGTCCTTCCTGCACCCCGGCGACCACGACCAGCCGCCACTGGCGGCCCTTGGCGCGGTGCGCCGTCATCAGCCGGACGGAATCAGGACGCACCGCGCGCTGGACGAGGGTGTCGGCGGCGATGTCCTGGGCCTCCAGCTCGTCCAGGAAGTTGAGCGCGCCCCGGCCCCCGCCGCGCTCCTCGGCCCGTGCCGCGACGGCGAACAGGGTGCAGACGGCGTCCAGGTCGCGGTCCGCGTTGCGGCCGGACGGGCCGCCCCGGCGGGCGGCCCGCTCCAGCCGGTCGGGCCAGCTGGTGCCGTTCCACAGCTCCCACAGCGCCTCTTCGGCGGTGCCGCCACCGGCGAGCAGTTCGCGGGTCTTGCGCAGCAGCAGCCCGAGGCTGTGGGCGCCCTCGACGGACCGGCCCGCTGGTGCGGCGGCGGTGGCACCGGCGTGCGGGGTGTGGGCCACCAGCCGTTCGGGCTCGGCGAGGGCTTCGGCCAGCAGTTCGTCCGAGGGACGCGGCACCTTGGCCCCCGCGGCGCGCTCCTCCTCGCGCAGCGCCCGGCCCAGGCGGCGCAGGTCGGCGGCGTCCATACCGCCGAGCGGCGAGGTCAGCAGCGTCAGTGCCGTCTCCGTGTCGAGCACGGCACGCCCCTCCAGCGCGCCCGCCGCCGCCACGCGCAGCGCCGTCAGCAAGGGGGCGACGGCGGGTTCGTGGCGCAGCGGGACGTCGTCGCCGTCCACCTCCACGGGTACCCCGGCGGAGATCAGGGCGCGCCGTACGACGGGCAGGGAGCGGCCGCCCGCACGCACCAGCACCGCCATCTCGCCCCAAGGGAGGCCGTCTTCGAGGTGGGCGCGGCGCAGCAGATCGGCAATGTTGTCCAGTTCCGCACCGGATGTCGGAAAGGTGAAGACCTCCACGCGGCCGTCGGCCCCGGTGTCGGTCCCCGCGCTGGCGGACCGGGGAGCCGGCCGCAGCCCACGGTGGGCGCGTACGGCGTCGGCAGGGAGCCGGGTGAGCGGCATCCGGGCCGTCAGCTCGCGGGTGGCGGCCAACAGCCGGGCGTCGGAGCGCCGTGCGGTGCGCAGCACATGGACGGGCGCCGGGGCACCGGAGCGCTGCCGGAACAGCTCCGGAAAGTCGAGGATGCCGTTCACATCCGCGCCGCGGAACGCGTAGATCGACTGGTCCGGGTCCCCGAACGCCACCAGCGTGCGTGCCCCGCCACCGGCCAGGGCGCGCAGCAACCGCACCTGGGAAGGGTCGGTGTCCTGGAACTCGTCCACATAGATCGCGTCGTAGGCGGCGTGCAGCTGCGCGGCGACCTCCTCGCGCTCGGCGAGCAGGACCGCACGGTGCACGAGTTCGGCGTAGTCGAGCACGCCCTGCATATCCAGTACGTCCAGATATTCGGCGAAGAACCCGGCAGCGGCTCTCCAGTCGGGACGGCCCGCGCGGCGGGCGAAGGCGTCCAGCGCGACGGGCCCCAGGCCCAACTCCCGGCTGCGCGCGAGCACCGCCCTGACCTCGTCGGCGAACCCCCGGGTCGTCAGACAGGCGCGCAGTTCGTCGGGCCAGCGCACCGTCGCGCGACCCCGGCGCTCCAGCGCGAGCTGCCCTTCGAGCAGTTCCCTGATGTGCAGGTCCTGCTCGGGGCCGGTCAGCAGGCGCAGGGGTTCGGCGAACAGATCGGCGTCCTGGTGCGCGCGCACCAGCGCATAGCAGTACGAGTGGAACGTCGTCGCCCGGGGGGCGCGCGGTGTGCCGCCCAGCGCGCCGCGGCCGGCCTCCGCCGGGGTGCGGCCGTCCGGCGTGACCGCGGCAGTGGCCACCTGGCGCGGCAGCCGGGCAGGGGCCGTCTCCCGTGCGAGCCGGTCGGTCATCCGGTCACGCAGATCGACCGCGGCCTTGCGGCTGAAGGTCAGCACAAGGATGCGTTCGGGGTCCATGCCCTCCCGCACCCGCGCCGCGACGGCCTCGACCAGGGTGGTGGTCTTGCCCGTGCCCGGACCCGCCAGCACGAGCAACGGGCCGCCGCGGTGGTCAACCACAGCGCGCTGCGCCGCGTCAGAGGCAGGGAAATCGAACGGTTCCGCAGCGGTGCGCACCAGCCGGTACGCACCGGGCTCGCGGGGCCGCTGATGCGCGTCGGCGGTAAGGGAGGAACTCACGTGGATCGCCTTGGGGGAGGTCTGTGCGGAGTGGTACAGACGCTACGCCGGCGGACACACGTGTCGCAGCGCATCGCTCTCGTACCCCGTACGGCTGCTGTACTCCGTACGGACTGTCCAGCGCATGGGGCCTGTGGGCATGACGGAAGCTGGGAACTGTGAGGAGCCGCAGTGCGGGATCACCCGTCCTTGCCGTCCCAGCGGGCGCGGCGTATGTCGATGCGCGGAATGTGCCCCTGGCGGCGGGAGGCGGCGGTGGGCTCGCGCAGCGGGGTGCCCTCCGCGTGGTAGTGCGCCAGGGCCTCGCGCTCCTGTCCCGGCAGTGGCACGCCGTCCGCGCGCACCACGCGCCACCAGCAGACCGCGCCGCCGTACAGCGCCATGACCCTGCCCACCTGGCGCGGGCCGCCCTCCTCCAGCCACTCCGCGATGTCCCCGTAGGTCATCACCCGGCCGGCCGGGATCAGCTCGGCGACCTCCAGTACGCGGTCCGCGTAATCGGGCAGCTGGTCCCCCTGCCCGGGGGGCGGGGGAATGGGCGCGTGCGCCTCCCGGGGCGCTGCGGGGCCGCCGGGCAGCTCCTCGTGTCGGGGGGTTCCAGCCATGCGGGCCATCGTGCCGCATGCCACCGACAGCGGTGCCACCTCGTCCACGAACGGCCTCGAACGGTGACCCACAAGCGGTACCCAACCGTTGCCGATTCGTCCCTCACACCCCCGGAATGCACCCTCGTGCTCCCGGCGGCCGCCCCCTCATGCCACCATCTTCCGGGCGGTGACGAGTGATACGGGACCAGGACGAGACGGCAGCAGCGGGACAGCGGCACGGTGAACCCGGCAAGGAGGGCGCACCCGCCGCCGACAGTGCTGCCCGGTCCGCCGGAGACGCCGAGCACGAGTCCGCAGGGCGGAAGCCCGCCGCCGACCGGCCGCACGCCGACCACCCGTCCGGGCAGACGTCCGACCGGCCCCCGGACGAGGACGGGCCGGGCGAGGGGAAGCCGGACAAGCCGAGCAGCGGCGAGCAGGAAGCGGGCGGGACAGGCCCGCACAAGGAAGCCCCCGGCGAGCAACCGGAGGCCGCCGCGGAGGGGGACCGTATCGAGATCGAGAGCGACGAACCGCTGCTCTCGGCGCGGGTGCACCGCCCCTCCGACCTGCTGCGCATGGTGCTCGGTCTGCTGGGCATCGCGCTGGTGCTCATCATCGCGAACTTCGCGCACGGCACCACCGCCGGGCTCGAACAGGACATCGACAAGGGCACGGCGGAAGCTCCCGATCTGCTCATCAGCCTGACCGGGCTGGCGTCCAGCATCGCGGTACTGCTGGTACCCGTCGCGTTCGCGATCGAACGGCTGATCAAACGGGACGGACTGCGGATCGCCGACGGGGTACTGGCCGCCGTCCTGGCGCACGGCGCCTCCCTCGCCGTGGACCTGTGGGTCGCCCAGGCGGCGCCCGACTCGATCCGGGACGCGCTGACCAAGGCCATCACTCCGCAGGACGCCACCACCCCGGTGCACAGCTATCTCGCACCGGTCATCGCCTATATGACGGCAGTCGGCATGGCACGCCGCCCGCGCTGGCGGGTGGTGCTGTGGGGCGTGCTGCTGCTGAACGCGACAGCCGTCCTGGTGCCGGGATACACGACGGCGTTCTCCATCGTGGTCACCGTGCTGATCGGCTGGACCGTCGCCTACGGCACGCTCTACGCGGTCGGCACCCCGAACGTCAGGCCGACCGGCCAGACGCTGCTGGCGGGACTGCGCAGGGTCGGCTTCAAGCCCGTCAGCGCGCTGCGCATGGAGGAGGCCGGTGAGGCCGACAAGCGGGACCACAACGACCGGGGGCGCCGCTACCGCGTGACCCTGGAGGACGGCCCGCCGCTCGATGTGACCGTCGTCGACCGCGAGCAGCAGGCACAGGGCTTCTTCTACCGGGTCTGGCGCCGGCTGGCGCTGCGCGGCATCACCCAGCGGCGCAGTCTGCAGTCGCTGCGACAGGCGCTGGAGCAAGAGGCGCTGCTCGCCTACGCGGCCATCTCCGCGGGCGCCAACGCACCCCGTCTGATCGCCACCTCGGAACTCGGCCCGGACGCGGTGATGCTCGTCTACGAGCACATCGGCGGCCGCAGCCTGGACGCGCTCCCGGACGAGGAGATCACCGACGAGCTGATGCGCACGGCGTGGCGCCAGGTCAGGGCGC
Organism: Streptomyces sp. B15; assembly: GCF_018070605.1. NCBI lineage: Bacteria > Bacillati > Actinomycetota > Actinomycetes > Kitasatosporales > Streptomycetaceae > Streptomyces > Streptomyces sp. B15. Next base: position 3,322 of record NZ_JAGPXJ010000118.1, on the reverse strand, counting down.
TGCAGTCCCGCCGTATCGCCCACCGCAGGCTGGTCGGGGACGCGCTGGTGGCGGACCGCTCCGGCACCGTCTATCTGACGGACCTGCGCGGCGGTGAGATCGCGGCCGGTGACCTCATCCTGCGGATGGACATCGCACAGCTGTTGACGACACTGGGGCTGCGGGTGGGCGCCGAGCGGGCCGTGGCGACCGCCGTGGACGTGCTCGGCCCCGACGCGGTGGCCGACAGCCTCCCGCTGCTGCAGCCGATCGCACTCAGCCGCAGCACCCGTACCACCCTGCGGCGGCTCGCCAAGGAGCGCACCGAGCGCGAGCGCGAGGCCGTCATCGAGGCGTCCCGGGCGGGCAGGGGCACCAAGGCGCGGGAGGAGACCGCGGAGAAGACGGCCGGAAGCCGCGCACACCGCAAGTCGCTGCGCGCGGAGAAGAACGCCGAGAAGAAGGCGATAGACGAGGCGCTGGAGGAGGCCCGCGAGGAGGATCTGCTGGCCCAGATCCGGCAGCAGGTCCTGCGCATCAGGCCGCAGGCGCCCATAGAGCCCGCGCGGCTGGAGAGGATCAGGCCGCGCACTCTGGTCAGCTTCATCGCGGGCACCCTGGCCGCCTACTTCCTGCTCACCCAGCTCTCCCAGGTCCCGCTCGACAAGGTGCTCGGCGCCAACTGGGCGTGGGTCGGCGGCGCGGTGCTCTTCTCCGGACTGACGTATATGTTCGCCGCGATGGCACTGCTGGGCTTCGTCCCGGAGAAGGTCTCCTGGTGGCGGACGGTACAGGCGCAGGTGGCCGGCTCCTTCGTGAAGCTCGTCGCCCCCGCGGCGGTCGGCGGTGTCGCGCTCAACGCCCGCTTCCTCCAGCGTTCAGGAGTGCGGCCCGGACACGCGGTGGCGAGCGTGGGCGCCTCCCAGCTGTTCGGGCTGGGCAGCCACATCACCTTGCTCCTGCTGTTCGGCTACATCACCGGGACCGAGCACACTCCCACCCTCTCGCCGTCCCGCGCGGTCATCGCGGGGCTGCTGACGGCGGCGGTGCTGGTGCTGATCGTCACAGCGGTGCCGGCGCTGCGGCGGTTCGTCTCGAACCGGGTGCGCTCGCTGTTCGCGGGCGTGGTGCCGCGGATGCTGGACGTGGTGCAGCGCCCGCAGAAGCTGCTCACCGGTGTGCTGGGGATGCTGCTGCTGACGCTGGCGTTCGTGATGTGCCTGGACGCGTGCGTGCGGGCCTTCGGCCACGAGACGAGCTACGCCAACCTCGCCGTGGTCTTCCTGACGGCGAACGCGCTCGGCTCGGCCGCGCCCACCCCGGGCGGGCTCGGCGCCGTCGAGGCGGCGCTGATCGCCGCACTCATCGCCTTCGGGGTGCCGAAGGAGGTGGCGACCCCGGCGGTGCTGCTCTTCCGGCTGCTGACGCTGTGGCTGCCGGTGCTCCCCGGCTGGCTGTCGTTCACCCAGCTGACGCGCAAAGGCGCGCTCTAGCCGACACGCCGACCCCGCGCCGGAAACCACCCGTACGCACCACACAGCGCGCCGCGGACCGGTGGACGTCCGCACGATGAACGTCCCACCACCTGCCGGGAGGACGTCCCATGCGCCATTCCCGCTCCCCGCGGCCCGGTGCCGCCCTTGCAGCAGCCCTCATAGTGACCGCTGCCGTGACGAGCGGCTGCGGCAGCGGCGGCCCGGACGGCACCAGGAAGAGCGCGGCCCGAAGCGGCGAGACGAGCTCGTCCCCCTCCCGGAGCGCCTCCAGCGCCTCGTCCCCGCCTGCCACCGGCTCCGCTGGCCGTACGACCGGGAACGACACCCCGCCCCTGCCCGAATCGCTCACCGGGCAGCAGCCGCACTGGTCGCCGTGTCCCCCGCCGAACGCGGCACAGGGCAGCGACACCGGCTCGCCCTCCCCGCTGCCGGGAGACGCACGGTGGGAGTGCGCGAAACTGCGGGTGCCACTGGACTACAGCAAGCCCGAGGGCCGCACCATCGGCATCGAGATGATCCGCGCCCCTGAACGCAAGGGCGGCGGCAAGCGCATCGGCTCCCTGCTGTTCAACTTCGGCGGCCCCGGCGGCTCCGGGGTGGCGACGCTCCCCGCCTTCGCCGAGGACTACGAGAAGCTGCGCGGCCGCTACGACCTGGTGAGCTTCGACCCGCGCGGGGTGGGACGCAGCGAGGGCGTCAAGTGTCTGAGCGACGGCCGGCTGGACGCCTACTTCGCCGCCGACTGGACACCGGACACCGATGCCGAGGAGCGCCGCCTCTTCGCCCGCCAGAAGTCCTTCGCGAAGGGCTGCGAGAAACGGGCCGGTGCGCTGCTGCCGCACCTGACGACCCAGAACACGGCGCGCGACATGGATCTGATGCGGCATGTGCTCGGCGACCGGAAGCTGCACTACTTCGGCATCTCCTACGGCACGGAGCTGGGCGGCGTCTACGCGCACCTGTATCCGCAGCGCGTGGGCCGCGCCGTCTTCGACGCGGTGGTCGACCCCACCACGACACCGGTACAAGGCTCACTCAGTCAGACCAGCGGCTTCCAGCTGGCACTCGAGAACTTCCTGAAGCACTGCGCGGAAGCCGGTGAGGAGTGCCCGGTCGGTGAGGACCCCGCGAAGGCCGGACAGCGCATCACCGACCTGCTGGCCGATCTGGACGCCGAACCGATGCCCACCGACAGCGGCCGCAAGCTGACCGAGTCACTGGCGGAGGGCGGCATCGCTCAGGCCCTGTACGCGAAGGAGACCTGGGAGCTGCTCACCCAGGGGCTGGAAGAGGCTCTGGTGGACAGCGACGGGTCGACGCTGCTGCTGCTCGCCGACGCGCTCAACGGGCGCAACCAGGACGGCACCTACAGCACCCTGCAGTCGTCGCTGACGGCGATCAACTGCGCGGACGACAAGCAGCGCTACGGCAAGCGGGAGATCACCAGCCGGCTGCCCGCCTTCACCGACCAGTCCCCGGTCTTCGGGCCGATGTCCGCCTGGGGGCTGGCGTCGTGCCACGACTGGCCGGTCGGGGGCGACTGGGCGACACCCAAGGTGCGCGCCCCGGGCTCCGACCCGATCCTGCTGGTCGGCACGACGGGCGACCCGGCCACCCCGTACGGGGGAACGCGGGCGATGGACAAGGAGCTGGGCGAGGATGTGGGCGTCGAGGTGACCTACCGGGGCGAGGGCCACGGCGCGTACAACAGCGGGAACTCATGCGTGCGCAAGGTGGTCGACGGCTATCTGCTGCGCGGCCGGGTCCCCCAGGACGGCACGGACTGCCGCTGACCGGCAACACGTCGGGGCAGCGACCGGAAAGGCGTCGGGGTGGGGGGGGGGGGG
>NZ_JAGPXJ010000117.1:0-18358 GCF_018070605.1 Streptomyces sp. B15 | reverse complement strand
CTGGAGGACCTCGCCGAAGGTGTCCAGCTGGAACTGCCGGCCGGCGTGGTTGCCCACCCGGTCGCTGCCGCCCGGGTACCCGCGCAACCCCAGGCTGCGCTCGGCGGGAACGGCTCCGCCCGTGACGGTGTAGGCGGGGCGCAGCGTGTCGCCGTCCTCCAGGATCCGGGCGGTGACGAAGTCGCAGGCGCTGTCCAGCAGCGGATGCGGCCCGTGCGCGGCCACGGCGATACCCGCGTAGGACTGGTCGCGCAGCCAGGCGTATCGGTAGTCGTAGTTGCGGCCCTCGCCCGCGTGCTCGGGCAGCGAGGTGGTGGCCGCCGCCACCATGCCACCCGCGTTGCTGGTCAGCCCGTGCAGTACGGCGTAGGCCTTCCGGGCGTCGCCGGGAGCGATGGTGCTGTCGCAGTCGGGCACGACCTGCCGCCAGCGGCGTTGCGTCTCCTCCCACAGTCCGCGCGCCTCCAGGCTGCCGGTGCTGGCGGCGCGCTCGGTGCTGATCTCCAGGACGAGGTCGCGCTGCTCGCCCTCGCGCAGCGTGAAGGTGCCGCGCAGCGCGCCGTCCACGTCCGGCCGCGCCTCCGGTGCTCCGGACCAGCGCACGCGCAGTCCGCCGCCGGTGGCCGTCCACACCGGCGTGCTCCCGCCGGGCCCGGTCGGCTCCTCGGCCCGCTGCCAGCCGCTCAGTGGGGCGTGCCCGAAACCGGGCCTGGGATCGAGCACCATGGTCACGCCCACACCGGAGGCCGGGGCGCGCTCGACGCTCACCTGGCGCAGCAGCACGAGCCGTTCCGGGTCGGAGGGCAGGGCGAGCGCCTCGCGGGTGAGGAGGACGGCCTGGGAGGTCACCCACCTGCTGACCCGCACGAGTGCGCCGTTCTCGTAGAAGCCGCCGCTGATCTGCCAGTGGTCGGCGGGTCGCACGGTGTACTGCCCCTGGCCGCCGATGAGTTGCGAGAAGACGGCGTCGCTGTCCCAGCGCGGCGCACACAGCCATACCAGCTCGCCGCGCGGGGAGACGAGCGCGCCGCGTTCGCCGTCGCCGAGGAAGGCGTACTCCCGCAGCGCCCAGGGCTCTGTGCCGTCCGGGCCGTCCCGCCGGGCGTCCTGCTGAGTCGGGGCCACGTGCGTCATGTCGGCGACCCTAGTACCCCCTTTCGGCCGGGGCAGACGCCCGGCGTGGCGGCGGCGGTGCGGGGTACCCGGTACCTCCCGCGGCGGCTGCGGGAGCCGCCGCCCGGTCGGAAGGAGTACGGGGATGACGCAGCGGGTGCGCGACATCATGACGCCGGCCCCGGTCGCGGTCGGCACCCTCACCGGCGTCGGTGAGGTCGCGCAGCGGATGCGCGACGAGGACATCGGCGCGGTGCTGGTGACCGAGCGCGACGAGCTACGAGGACTGGTCACCGACCGTGATCTGACCGTCCGGGTGCTGGCCGAGGGGCGCGACCCCCTGCACACGACGGTGCGGGAGGTGTGCAGTCCCGAGTTGGTGAAGGTCTCCCCCGACGACGACACGGGCCGTGCCGCCGAGCTCATGCGCCGCCACGCGCTGCGCCGGCTGCCGGTGGTGGAGGGCTCGGAAGCGGTGGGCGTCGTGGCCCTGGGCGACCTGGCGGTCGAGCGGGACCCGGACTCGACACTGAGCGGGATCAGCGCGGCGTCGGCGAACGCCTGACGGCGCCGCGGGACACGGCCGCGCCCGGTCGGCGCGTGCCCCGCGGGCTCAGCCGACGGCGGGTCCCGCGCCGGGCCGCCGCAGCATCGCCCAGGTGCGCGGTCCGCCGTCGGGCAGGTCGACCTCGGCCGTGACGGTGAAGCCGAGACGCTGGTAGAAGGCCACATTCCGTTCGGAGGAGGTCTCCAGGAAGGCGGGCTGTCCGGCCAGGCCGGCGGCTTCGAGACCGGCGCGTACGACGGCGCTGCCGAGGCCGCCGCCCTGCGCGGCGGGGTCGACACCGACCGTGGCGAGGAACCACGCGGGTTCGGCCGGGCGGTGCGGCGTCAGTGCCCGCTCAGCGGACTCGAAGGCGAAGGCGCGGTCACCGGCCAGTTCCTCCAGCTGCGGGCCGATCTCGGCGAAGCCGGGGGACGGGTCGCGGTCGGGCGTCGTCCACACGGCGACGGCCTGCCCGCCGTCCGCCACCCATACCCGCCCGTACGGTATGCCGATCCGGGTCAGGAAGAGCTCCTGGAAGCGGGCGACGCGCTGCAGGTGGCCGTCGGCGGCGACGACGTGGCGGGTGAAGGCGTAGTCGGCGAACGCGCGCGTGAGGGTGCGCAGCGCTACGGGGACGTCCTTCGGCCCGGCGGGGCGGACCTGTGCGGCGGGGTGTGCCGCGGCACTCCGTTCTGCCATGGGTACTCCTTGTGACGGCGAAGACTGACGCGTCCTGTGGCGGGAGGGCCGCCGCCGACGCGGCAGGCTCGGACACGGCCTGCGGCACAGAAACGATCAAGAGCTGTCGAACGTGCCCGGTTCCGCTTGGTGTGACCGGGCGGATGGGTGTTCCCTGGAGAGAGGGAAATGCCCGAACAGACCTGAATGCCCCTACCTGAGGTGAGGAGCTGGAGATGTCCAAGCGCCAGCCGGACCAGGCAGGAAGCGAGCCCGACCAGATCCGTGGGCCGGAGGAACGCCGGATACACGGCGGTATGCCGGACAAACCCGATGACGAGGCGCTGGCCAAGCGCACGGAGCAGGAGCGGGTCGACGCCGGTGTGGACGACTACGACCCCGAGGACGTCCCGCCCGCCACGGAATCCTGAAGACCCAGACCCCCACCAGGGCCGGCCACGGCCGGCCCGCACCGCTGAGAGGCCGCAAGCCATGCCGATCGCCACGGTGAACCCCGCTGACGGCGAGACCCTCAAAACGTTCGACCCGCTGTCCGACGAGGAGATCGAACAGCGGCTCGCGGACGCCGCCGCGGCTTTCCGCTCCTACCGCACCACCACGTTCGAGGAACGGGCCCGGCTGCTGAACTCGGCGGCCGACCTGCTGGAGCGGGAGGCGAGCGGGGTCGCGCGCGTCATCACGACGGAGATGGGCAAGACCTTGGCCGCCGCCGAGGCGGAGGCCGCCAAGTGCGTCAAGGCGATGCGCTGGTACGCCGAGAACGCCGAGGGGCTGCTGGCGCCCGAGTACCCGGCCGCCGACGACATCGAGGACTCGGGTGCCGTGTGGGCCAGGGTCCGCTACCGCCCGCTGGGCCCGGTACTGGCCGTCATGCCGTGGAACTTCCCGCTCTGGCAGGTCATCAGGTTCGCGGCGCCCGCGCTGATGGCGGGCAACGTCGGGCTCCTCAAGCACGCCTCGAACGTGCCGCAGACCGCTCTCTATCTGGGCGACCTCTTCCACCGGGCGGGCTTCGCACCGGGCTGCTTCCAGACGCTGCTGGTCTCCTCCGGCGCCATCGAGTCGGTGCTGCGGGATCCACGGGTGGTGGCCGCGACCCTCACCGGCAGTGAGGGCGCCGGCCGTTCGGTCGCCTCGGTCGCGGGTGACGAGATCAAGAAGACGGTCCTCGAACTCGGCGGCAGCGACCCCTATCTGGTGATGCCGTCGGCCGACCTCGACGCGGCGGCGCGTACGGCGGTGACCGCGCGTGTGCAGAACAACGGCCAGTCGTGCATCGCCGCCAAGCGCTTCATCGTCCACACCGACGTCTATGACGCGTTCGCCGAACGGTTCACGGCGGGCATGCGGGCGCTGACCGTCGGCGACCCCATGGAGCCCGACACGGATGTCGGCCCGCTCGCCGGCGAGCAGGGCCGCGACGATCTCGAGGAGCTGGTCACCGACGCGCTCACCCAGGGCGCACAGGCACCGTGCGGAGGCCGTCGGCCGGAAGGGCTCGAGCGGGGCTACTACTACGAGCCGACGGTACTGACCGGTGTCACCGACCAGATGCGCATCCACCGCGAGGAGGCGTTCGGCCCGGTGGCCTCGCTCTACCGGGTGCGGGACGCGGACGAGGCCATCGAGCTCGCCAACGACACCCCGTTCGGCCTCAGCTCCAACGTTTGGACGCAGGACGAGTGCGAGATGGACCGCTTCACCCAGGATCTGGAGGCGGGCGGCATCTACTTCAACGGCATGACCGCCTCGCATCCGGCCCTGCCGTTCGGCGGCGTCAAACGCTCCGGCTACGGGCGGGAGCTGTCCGGGCACGGCATCCGCGAGTTCTGCAACACGACCACGGTCTGGCGGGCCTGACCGGCACGCTGTGCCCGGTCAGGACCGGGTCACGGCGCGGTTGACGCCCGTCACGAACGTGGTGGCCAGCACCCAGCCCGCGACGATGAACAGATAGGCCAGCCACTGGTACCCGCCCTGCGGCGCGTAGGCCTTCTCCTGACCGAAGTCGATGATGGGCAGCAGCAGGTCGAGGGCGTAGGCGAAGGCGTTGAACTCGGGCGCCTCGTCCTCCTTGAGCGGGCGCGGCGGACGCAGCCCGAAGGTGAGCGCGCCCAGGAGCAGCAGCCCGGCCAGCCAGCCCGCGGCCCGCATGGGACGGAAGCCGTAGCCGACGGTCACATCCTGCAGATGGCCCCACAGCCGCCCGTACAGCGACAGCGTCCTGCGGTGTCTGCGCTGCTTGGCGAGCTGCACGGTACGCGCCGCGGCGTCGTCGCCGATGTGCCGGTAGGCCGCGGTCAACTGCTCGTACGCGGAGGGAACGTAGCCGTCACCGTCGCGGCCGAGCACCTCCAGCCGCTCGGCCGCGGGCAGGGCGGGGGCGAGCGTGGTGTACGTCAGGCCGTCGAAGCGCACGCTCGCGGGCCACACCTGAGGCTCGGCGTACAACATGTCGATCCGGGCCCGGCGCAGATTGACGACCCCCTCGACGGGTGGCACCTCGCGCAGCCAGAACTCGCCGACGGCGCTACTGCTCGCGCGCAGGGCGACGCCGCCCGGGTTGGACAGCCGCGCGTAGCCGAGGTTGAGCTGGCCGGGAACGGTGACACCACGCAGGTTGACACGGCCCTCGGCGTGCAACCGCATGGCGTGCAGATCGGTGCCCACGGTCAGCGTCTCGGCATGGAGCGCGGTGTCGCCGGGATTCAGCAGCCGGGCGTCGTCGAGCCGGACGAGACCGGCCACGCCCAGCCCTTCGAGCCGGGATCTGCCGTGCACGGTCAGCCGGGTGCCCCGCAGATCCTCGCCGATGGTCGCGTGGTCCAACTTCAACGGAGCTTCGGGCCGTTCGGACGGCTCCCCGCCGGCGTCCGCGGCCGGGGTGCCCAGTACCGCGCGGCTCAGGAACAGCGCCCCCGCGATGCGCGCTCCGGAGAGGGCCACGGCCCCCGGAATGTGGCAGTCGTTGAGCCGCAGTGACCCGTCCACGCGCAGTGTGGTCGCCCACAGCCCCGGCATCCGGCACTCGCTCATGGTGAGCTGCCGGAACTCCGCGCCGTAGAGCACGACGGTCTCCTCGAAGTCGCACGCCCGCAGCGACACCGGGCACGCGACGACACCGGAGTGCAGATTGAGCTCACCGGTGATCCGGGCGCCCCGCAGCCGCAGCGCCGGTATCTCCCCGTCCTCCTCGGGCGCGGCCAGCAGCAGTGAGCGCAGCACCCGGGCCCGAACCGATCGGCCGTCCGCGTCCGTGAGGTCCACCGCGCCGCCCCGGGGGAACGCCTCCCACACCCGCCGCTCCGGCTCCGTCAGTTCGTCGATCTCCACCCGCGGGACTCTTCCCGCACGCCGCGATCACGTCAACTCCGCCCGTACCCGCCCGGTCCGGCGATTACCCCGCGCGTAATCGACCGGACGACGGCTCGGGCGGCATTGTCGTGGCATCGCCGCCGGACGCGACCGGCGGGATCCCACCGAGCCGAGGACGGTACGCCATGAACACCTACGAAGCCGCTGTCGAGCGCTACTTCGCCGCCTGGAACGCGCCGGACGCCGAGAGCCGCGCCAAGGCCGTCGCCGCGGCGTGGACCGAGGACGGCACCTACACCGACCCGCTCGCCCAGGTGTCCGGCCACGACGCGTTGGCCGCCGCGATCGGTGCGGCGCGCGAGCAGTTCCCCGGCTGCGAGTTCCGGCCGACCGGGGTGGTCGACGGGCACCATGACATCGCCCGCTTCTCCTGGGAGCTGGTCGTCACCGCGGACGGCTCCTCCCCCGCCGCGGGCTCCGATGTGCTGACGCTGGCCGAGGACGGCCGGATCGCCTCGGTCAAGGGCTTCCTGGACCGGGTGCCCGGCGCCTGAACCCGGCACTGGGGATAGCGTGCCGCCCGTGGACAGCACGGCAGGCACGGGAAGCACGAGAAGCACTGGAAGCACGGCGGGCACGGGGAGCAGGGAGCTCGGCGATCCGGGCGCGGGTTCGGGCGAAGCGGCCGAAGCGGACGAGGGCTGGCCGGTCACGGCCGGTACGACAGCGCTGAGCGTGCCCGTACCCGAGGCGGACGCGCTCGTCCGCGGCTGGCGGGCGCGGTACGACACGGCGGCACGGCACGGGGGAACAGCACATCTGACGGTGCTGTTCCCCTTTCTGCACCGCGACCGGATACGGACGCCCGAGCGGGCGGCGCTGGCCGCGCTGTTCACCCGGCACCCGCCGTTCACGCTCCGGTTCGAGCGCTGTGGGTCCTTCCCAGGCGTGCTGTACCTGGTGCCGGAGCCCGCGGCGCCGCTGCGTGCCCTCACCGCGGCGGCGGTCGAACGCTGGCCCTCGCACCCGCCCTACGGCGGCCTCTTCGGCGAACTGGAGCCGCATCTGACGGTCGCCAACAGCGGCGACGCCCGCATCCACCGGCACATCGAGGCACGGCTGACCGAGCGGTTGCCGGTGACCGCGCGGATCGACGCGGTCGATCTCGTCGTCCACCGGGCAGGCCGCTGGCAGCCGTGGCTCACCTTCCCGCTGGGCCGCTGAGGTACGAGGGCGCTCCGGCGGGCCGTGGGCTCAGGGGCGGTGCCCCACGGGGATCTGCTCGCCGGCCGGAACGGGACCGGGCGGGGTGCCGTCCCCGAAGGGGCGGCCGCCCAGTTGCTCACGGTGGTGCGGGGTGAGCCAGCCGGACAGGTCGGGTCCGACGGGCACGATCGAGGTGGGATTGACGCCGGTGTGGACGACGTAGTAATGCCGCTTGATGTGGTCGAAGTCGACCGTGTCGCCGAACCCCGGCGTCTGGTACAGGTCCCGCGCATACGCCCACAGCACCGGGTCCTGCTCCAGTTTGTTGCGGTTGCATTTGAAGTGACCGTGGTAGACGGCGTCGAACCGCACCAGCGTGGTGAACAGCCGGATGTCGGCCTCGGTGATGGTGTCGCCCACCAGGTAGCGCTGGTTTCGCAGCCGCTCCGACACCAGGTCCAGGCGACGGAAGACATCGGCGTAGGCCACCTCGTAGTCCTGCTGCGTGGTGGCGAAGCCGGCCCGGTAGACCCCGTTGTTGACGTCCCGGTAGATGCCCTCGGCCACCTCGTCGATCTCGGCGCGCAGCGCCTCCGGGTAGAGGTCGGGCGCGCCCGGCCGGTGCAGTTGTCGCCACTCGGTCGCCAGATCGAGGGTGATCTGCTGGTAGTCGTTGGTGACCAGTTTGCCGCTCGGCACATCCACGATGGCGGGCACGCTGACACCGCCGGGGTAGTCGGTCTCGCGCTTGTCGTAGGCCTCGTGCAGGAAGCGGATGCCGAGCACCGGGTCGCGGTCCTCGGGGTCGAGGGTGAAGCGCCAACTGCGGTCGTCCTGGATCGGGTCGGCGACGGCCAGTGAGAGCGCGCTCTCCAAGCCGAGCAACCGCCGCGAGACCAGGGCTCGGCTGGCCCACGGACACGCGCGGCTGACCACCAGCCGGTAGCGGCCCGCCTCGACGGGCCAGCCGTCCCGGCCGTCGGCCGTGATCCGGTCGGCGAAGTGGCTCTTGGACCTCTTGAACGCCTTCCGGCCGTACTCGGTGTTCCCAGCGCCGTCGGCGGCCTCAGGGGTGCTCATTCCGGTCTCCTTCTGGCAGGTCGGGGCGGAGTCCTTGCTCGCCCGAGCGGTTCTCGGCCGCCCGTGCGCATCCCATCACTCCAGCGCTGCCCCTGCCGAGTACCGACGCGTCAGCAGGGCGATGCGGAGCCGGATACGAGCAGGGCGTTGCGAGTTGCGCGGCAGTGGACCTCGCACGCCCAGGGCAGGACGGTGACCGCCGTGAGCCTGCCCTCGCACGGTGCCGGGTCCGCCTGGTCCGCCGCCGCGCACCGCCGACCGTGGTGAGGGCCCGTGGCGAAGTCCGTGGTGAGGGGCATGGCGAGGGCCGGGCACCCGTCGTCGTGCGGGCCGGCTCAGGTGGTGAGGAAGTCCCGCACCACCGGGGCCAGGTCCTCGGGAGGAACCTGGTGGAAGGCGCCCGGCAGGGAGCGGTACTCGGCGTGCGGCAGCGCCTCGGCCGTCGCCCGGGACGCTTCCTGCAGCACCGGGGTGCTCTCGTCGCTGCTCAGCACGAGGGCGGGCATCCGCACGGCCGCCAGCGTCTCGTCCGGCAGCGTGGCGTCGCCGAGCAGTGCGGTGTCGTAGCACAGCGTGTGGGCGATCTTCTTCATGTCCTCCCAGGCCGGGGACCGGCGGGCGCCTTCGACGGCCTGCGGGGGCAGCCCGATGATCTCCGCGAGGAAGTGGGACACCGCTTCTCCCCGCTCCCCCCGCGCGACGAGCTCGGCCAGCCGTGCCACACGCGCCGGGTCCTGCGGCTGGCCGGCGGCGCCGGTGAAGGGCGGCTCGAAGAGGACGATCCTGCTCAGCGAGGCCCCGCGCGCCGCTCCTTCGAGTACGACCAGGCCACCGGAGGACATCCCGAAGGCGTACGCCTGTCCTCCGTCCTCCTCCCGGCGGACCGCCGCGACGACGGCGGCCAGGTCCTCCGCCTCGCGTGCGGGCGCGTACGGCTCGGTGTCGCCGCTGTCGCCTCTGCCCCGGCGGTCGTACACCACCGCGGACAGCCCCAGGCCCGCCAGCTCCTCGGCGAGCGGCACACCGGCGCCGCGGACGCTGAGCGCGCCGCCGACCAGGACGACGGGCGGGCCGTCACCGAACCGCTCGAAGGCGATCCCGGTGCCGTCGGAGGAGGTGGCGAAGTGCGCAGTCATGGCAGACCCTTCCTGGCTGTGGTGTCGTGCTGGGATTCTTACAGCAGGGACTGACAACCAGGTGGGGAACACGGTGCGGCCCGGAGCCTGTTCAGTCCTCGGGCGGCGGGGGCGGCGTGGGGGCCCCGGCGGGCGGCGCCAGCTTGGCGTAGCGGCGCGGGACCGCACCCGTCGCGGCGCCCGCCGGCGAGGCCGGCGCACCGTCCCCGTCCGTCCCGGGCGGCAGCAGGGCGTCGCGGCGTGCCCCGGGGTCCCAGCCGGGTTCGACGACCCGCTTCTGGACCAGGACGGCGCCCGCCAGCACCACGGCCCCGGTGGCGAGCATCAGCACGATGCCGCCCGTCGGGCCCGCCTTGCCGGCGAAGCCGATGAGGGAGCCGAACCAGCCGAAGTCGGCGTCCCCGAAGGTCGTGTTCGCGTCCCCGAAGGTGCCCAGCACCTTCAGCAGCACGGCGGGCAGCAGCGTGATGAGGATGCCGTTGCAGAAGGCGCCGAGCGCGGCGCCCCGCCTGCCGCCGGTCGCGTTCCCGTAGACGCCGGCCGCGCCACCGGTGAAGAAGTGCGGCACCAGCCCGGGCAGCACCAGCGCGAGCCCGAAGGCCGGGTTGAGCACCCAGGCGAGCAGGGCGAGCGTGCACAGGCCGCCCGCGAAGCTGGAGAGGAAGCCGACGAGCACCGCGTTCTGTGCGTACGGGAAGACGATGGGCGCGTCCAGCGCGGGCACGGCGCCGGGCACGACCTTCTGCGCGATGCCCTGGAAGGCCGGGACGAGTTCCCCGAGGATGGTGCGGACGCCGAAGAGGATGACGGCGACCGCGATGCCGAACTGCAGACCCTGCATGACGGCCTGCATCAGATAGTTGCCGAGGCCGGTGGCGGCTTCGCCGCTGTCGGCGGCGAACGCCTTGAAGGCCGTGGCCCGGCCGGCTTCGACGACGTGGAGAATCGCCATGATCATGTAGATGAGCAGCATGGACAGCGCCGTGGCGACCATCGAGTCGCGCAGGAAGCGCAGCCCCTCGGGCAGCTTCATCTCCTCGGTGCTGCGGCTGCGCTTGCCGACCAGCTGCCCCACCGCGCCGGCCGTCACATAGCCGGCCGTCCCGAAGTGGCCGATGGCGATGCTGTTGTTGCCGGTGATGCGCTTGGTCCAGGGGTGGGCGAAGGCGGGCATCGAGACGAGCAGGATGCCCAGCAGTACACCGCCGACCGTCACCACGACCCAGCCGGACAGCCCCGCGGTCGCCAGCACCATGGTCAGCAGCGTCGCCATGAAGAGCATGTGGTGGCCCGTCAGGAAGACATAACGCAGCGGCGTGCAGCGGGCCAGCAGCAGGCCGAGCCCGAACCCGACGATCATCAGCCAGGCGACGCGGGCACCGAATCTGTCCTGTGCGATACCGACGATCGCCTCGTTGGTGGGGATCACCCCGTGCGCTCCGGTGGCGCCCTGGATCATCTCACCCAGGGGCGCCAGCGAGCTGACGACCAGCCCCGCGCCCGCGCCGATCAGCAGAAAGCCCAGCGTGGCCTTGATGGCACCGCCGACGATCTGCCCCGCCGACTTCTTCAGGGCCAGCAGACCGGCCGCCGTGATGAGACCGATGAGATACGCGGGAACGCTCAGGATCTCCTTGACGAGAAACTGCGCGATCGTGACCAGCCAGTCCATGGAGCCTTCCGCTTCGTGCCGTGCTCGGGTGGTTCTTCGGTGGCCCTCGGTGAGACCGTCGGTGGGGCGCCGGGCAGAGGTGACGCGTCCTCACACGTCGTAGGTGTCGCGCAGGGTGGCGTCCACCTCCTTCACGCTGGTGAAGTCCTCCACGACCTTCACCGGAACGCCGACGTCCCCGAGGGTCCTGGCGATCTCACGCGAGGTGAGGATGGCCGCCGCCTCTGACGCCTTGCCCTTCGCGGAGATGGTGTCGGTGGCCTCCACCGTGATGTGCCGGTCCCAGCCCCAGCGGTCGAGGACCTGCTCCAGGGTGTTCTTGAGGAAGAGGCTGGTGCCCACGCCGTTGCCGCAGACGGTGAGGATCTTCTGCACGGCCGGTCCGCCGGCCTGTGCGCCCCGCTCCCCGTCGGTCCGCTCACCGGTCGACCGCCCGCCGTCGGTGGCCTGCTGCGACTCCTGCGACCCTTCCCCCGGCTCCCGCTCCGCCAGCGCCCGGTGCAGCTGCTCGGGGTCCGACGCGGTGCGCAGGGCAGCCTCGGTCGCCGGGTCGCCCAGCAGCCGGGCGAGGGCCGCCATGGCCGCCGTGTGGGCGCCGGATTCCTCGGCCGCCAGCGCCACGACGAGGGTGACAGGGTCGTTCGTCTCGTGCCCGAACGCGACCGGCTCCGCCAGCCGCACCCACGACATGCCCGTGCGACGCACCGCGGGCGACGGGCGGGCGTGGGCGAAGGCGAAGCCGGGCGCGATGACGATGTAGGGCCCGTTCTCCTCGACGTTGCGGATCATCTCGTCCGTGTACGCGTCGGTAGTGACACCCCGTGTGACCAGCAGTTCGCCCGCCGCGCGGAGCGCGCCGCGCCAGTCGGCGGCGGTCACCTCCAGCCGGATCGCCTCGGGGGGCAGAAGTTCGCTCAGTGACGCCATGCCCGGATACTGACACGCCGCATCGCACGGCTGTTCGGCGGCTCCCGGCTCGGGGCCGGGCGGCGGCCCCGCCTGCCATGGGGCCCGTGTCGACGCCGGTGGCCAGGGGTACCCGCGCGGCCTGCGGGTGGTCACGGTCGCCACGGAGCGCACCGGCGACGACACACCACTGCGCGGATACAGCCAACTGAGCCGACACAAGCACAACGCGCCCCCCAAGTAGCAGGGAGGAAACATGCGCCTCGATTCCCTCGCACCCCTACTCGACCGGAACGGGCCGTGGGCAACCGTCTACACGAGTACGGCACGAGCCACCGAGACCTCCGGTGACGAGCGCCGGCTGACGGCCCGCGCCGCGGGGGACGAGCTGGCGCGGCAGGGGGCCGACGCGTCCACCGTGGACGCCGTCCACGATCATCTGTCCGCGCTCTCCCCCCGGACCCGGCCGCAGGGCAGCGTGGTGTTCGCCGCGGACGGCGACATCGTGCTCGAACTGCCGTTGAACAAGGCTCCCGACCGCAACGAGGTCAGCTGGTCGGCGCTGCCGCACCTGGCGCCGCTGCCGGAACTCCTGGGGGAGAATCCGCGCTGCCTCACGGCGCGCATCGACCGAACCGGCGCGGACTTCGAACTGGTGGACGCGCACGGCACCCACAGCGCCGGGCAGGCCACCGGCGAGGAGTGGCCCATCCACCGCAACGCCACCGGCGAGCTGTCGGAGAAGCACTTCCAGCTCCGTGTGGAGAACACCTGGGAGAGCAACGCCGGGCTGATCGCCGAAACGATCGAACGCCGCTTCCAGGACACCGGCGCCGATGTGCTGGTCCTCAGCGGCGACCCACGCGAGCGGCGTGCCGTCCACGAGCGGCTGCCCGAGCAGTTGCGGTCCATCGCCGTGGAGACCTCGCACGGTGGCCGTGCGGCAGGCTCCTCGTCGGAGCTCCTGGACCGGGAGACGGCACGGGCCCGCGCAGAGTTCGTCGCGCGGCACACCGCTCAGGCGCTGGACACGATGCGGGCCGCCCACATGCCCGGACCCGCTCCCGCCGGGTCGGGCACCGCCGAGACGGTGCCCGCGCTGGTGGAGGCGGCACGTGAGCACCGGGTCGACACCCTGCTGCTGCGGCCGGGCGGCCCGGACCGGGACCGCGAGGTGTGGGTCGGCGACGGTTCCGACCAGGTGGCCGTGCGCCGCTCCGAGCTGCAGTACCTCGGGGCGACCGAGCCCGCGCCCGCGCGTGCCGACGACGCGCTGCTGCGCAACGCGTTGGCGACCGACGCGGAGGTGCTGGTCGCCGACCCGCAGGAAGAGCTGCCGGTCGGTGGCCTGGGGGCGCTGCTGCGCTGGACACACCCGGACGAGCGGGCCACCGCGGTGCCGTGACGCCGCCGCTCCGGCTGCCGTGCGCCGGCCCGCCGCGGCGGGGAGAAGGTGAGGTTCCGCTCGCCCTTCTCTCCGCCCGTCGTCGTGGCCCGCGGGGGGCGTCGTACGCCCCGGCCGCATAACGCCTCCGATTTGACGCTCTTCCAGGAGGCGGTGGAGGGCGCGACCTCCCAGGAGCGCGAGCCGCGGTCCAGCCACCCCGACAGGAGTCCGAAGCAGGCGCCCGCCAGCGCCAGCAGGGCCCCCAGCCAGCTCGGGGAGGTGAGGCCGAAGCCGGCCGCGATGACGACTCCGCCGAGCGAGGCGCCCAGCGAGTTGGCGATGTTGAAGGCGGACTGGATGCTGGCGGAGCCGAGTTCGGGGGCGTCCCTGCCGTGGTCGAGGATGCGGGCCTGGACGCTGGGGATGGCGGCCATGCCCGCGATGCCGGTGAGGAACACATTGACGGCGACCAGGACGGTGTTCTGCGCCGTCAGCAGGAACATGCTCAGCGACAGGGCCAGTGCGAGCAGGGCGCCGCACATGGTGCGTACCGGCCAGTCGGCGAGCCGTCCACCGAGCATGGTGCCCACCGTCATTCCGGCCCCGGACAGGGCCAGCAGTGCGGTGGCCGCCGTAGGGGTGTAGCCGCTGACCTGGGTCACCAGGGGTTGGATGTAGGTGTAGAACGAGGACGTGCCGGCGAAGCCGAACACCACCACGGCGTAGGCGAGCCACACCTGCGGTCTTTTGAATATGCCAAGTTCACCGCGGACGGTGCCTCTGCCGGGTTCCTGTTGCACGGGGATCAGGGTCGCCAGGGAGACGAGCCCCAGCAGACCGATGCCCGCCACGACGATGAACGTCCACCGCCAGCCGACCGTCTGTCCGAGCAGGGTGCCCAGCGGCGAGCCGACGATGTTGGCCATCGGCACACCGACCAGCACCACCGAAAGGGCTCTGCCGCGTTTTTCGGGCGCGACGAGCCCGGCTGCGACAACAGCGCCGATTCCGAAGAACACACCGTGCGGGAGCCCCGCCATAAAGCGTGCCGCCAGCAGCAGTTCATGGCTCGGGACAAGGGCTGACGCTGTGTTTCCGAAAATGAACAGGCCGGTCATCGCGATCAGTATTGTCTTACGGCGGATCCGCATACCCGCGAGGGTGAGAAGCGGTGCCCCGATCACGACACCGAGTGAGTAGAAGGACACATAGCCACCCGCAGCGGAGATGCTCACTCCCATGTCGGAGGCGGCCTCGGGCAGTAGACCTATCATCACGAACTCGGCCGTGCCCGCACCGAACGTTGCAATGGCCAGAGCCAGGAGGGCAAGGGGCAACGGGACCTCCTTGCAGGAGTGGGGGTTTCGGGCTGCCCGGCTCGCCTCGGCGGGCCGTTCCTTGAAAAGAAGCGTGCCGCAATACAGGATTCGAGCAAACGGTTTCCCCATAAGGCTGTCCATAATAGGAATCCAGCCTTTCCCTGAACTCCCCCTGGAATCAAGGCAGTCGAGTCGCAAAGCGACCAAGAAGCCAGCCGTGGAACGCCGATGATTCGGCGTGTCGCCCGCAGACTCGCCGATCGCCTTGCGGGCAAAGAGAGTTGGCGGTGGCCAATGCGTCGGTTGTGACGCAAGAATTGCGGTTACCCGCGAGTGAATTGCGCGCGGGTAACCGAATGACGAAATCAGATCGGTACGGGCCGCGGAAGGTCGGCGACCGGCGGAAGGAGGCGCGGATCGGGCCGCGCCGCGCACTCGGCCGCGCACGACCACGGCCACCCCCGACGGGGTGGCCGTGAGCCGCCCGTCGGGCCGGGAGTGGGCCGGCCGTCGGGCGTGGGGCCACCCGGCCGGGGGGAGGTGGAGTCACCCCGGCCGGGAGGCGGGTGGCCGCGTCAGCCGCCGATGTTGACGTCGACGCAGGCGTAGAAGGCGTTGGCCGTGTCCGCGACGTTCCACACCGCGAGCACCTTCTGTTTGCCGGTGAATCCTTGGAAGTTGACGTTGTGCGAGACGTACTCCGGGGGCTTGGCGCCACCGTCGTCGAACTCGGCGATCTTCGTGTTGCCGATGAAGTACTGCCAGGTGGAGGTGCGGTGCTGGGCCGTCAGCTTCCAGTTGAAGGTGGCCGAGCGGCCGACGTTGGTGACCTTCCACCCCTTGTTGTCGTCGCGCAGTTCGGCGAAGCGCGAGTTGCCGCCGGCGCAGTCCTTGAGCCCCTTGGGGCCCTCGACGCTCTGCGGTTCCCACTTGATCTGGCCGCAGGAGACGACTCCGGTGGCGCACTGGGCCTGCCGGCTCGCGGGGTTGGTGACCCAGCCGTGCGCGTTGGCAGGGGTCGCCGTGAGGCCCAGGACCAGGACGGGTGCGAGGCCGGCGCCGGTCAGCGCCGCCACCTTCCGTCTGCTGTGCTGCTTCTGACGCGTCGTTCGGTGCATCTCAGCTCCTTCGGTGGGGGGAGAGCACACAGTGGGGATTGGTCTAGACTTTAACCACTGACCGTGGCCGGTCAACCCTTCGGAACGCTGCAGTCAGGCCTTCGGGAAGCTGAAGCTGTACCCCTGTTCCTTCAGCCACGGCAGCAACTGCTGTAGCGCCTGATAGGACTCGGAGCGGTCCCCGCCACCGTCGTGGAACAGGAGCACCGCCCCGTCCTCGACCTGTTCCTTGGCGTGCCGGACTATCGCCTCCGTACCGGGCAGCTGCCAGTCCCCCGGGTCGACGATCCAGCCGAGCGGCCGCATGCCGTGCTCGGCCGCGATCCGACGGCTGGCCGGGGTGAAGGCCCCGCCCGGGGCGCGGTAGTAGTGGACGCGCGCACCGCCGGACGCCTTGTCGATCATGCGCTTGGCACCGAGTATCTGCTGCTTCTGGTAGGCCACCGACTTGTGGTCCATACCCGTGTCGTGGTCGACCGAGTGGTCGCACAGCCGGTGCCCCTCGGCGACGATCTGCTTGACGAGCTTCGGATGGCGCTCGGCGTTCGGACCTATCAGACAGAAGGTCGCCTTGACGTGGTAGCGGCGCAGCAGATCCAGCGTCTTGGGCGTCCACTCCGGGTGCGGACCGTCGTCCAGGGTGAGCGAGACCGAGCGGCCGCCGGCGACCGTGTGGTGGCTTATCGACCGGCTGACCTTCCGGGGCGCCTTCGGCTTCGCCGGCTTCGCGTGGGACGGCCTGTGGGCGGGAGCCGCGGCCTGCTGCTGCACACGCGCCGCCCGCACGCTCTGCTCCCAGCCGGGGTGCCGGCCGGAGGCGGCGGCCCCCGCACTCGTCCCGACGAACGCCGTCAGCAGACCGACCGCCACCGTTCCCACCGCGGCGACTGTCGCCACGGTCCCCGGCCTGCTGCCCCGCTTGCTGCGCACTACTGCTCCCAACTGCCCGTTTTCACCGAACTTGTCAATGATGCAGACCTCTCGGCGGGATCATCGGTTGCGTCGCGGAGATGAGAGATACGCCGCATTTGAGACGGGGGCTGTGCGGCGACGGACGGGGCACCCTGACAGCCTGGTGGAAGATCGACCAAGAGCAGGGAGAGCACAGGCGATGGCGAGCAGCGTGGCATTCACCGAGGATCTGGCGCGGGAGGTGCTGGCCGCGGCGACGGGCGGCCCCGGCGGTACGGCGGAACTGCTGTCCCTCGGCGAGAACGCCGTCTTCGCCCTGGGCGGGACCGTCGTACGCATCGGCCGGGACCCGGGACTGCTGGCGCGCGCCGAGCACGAACTGCGGGTGGCGACCTGGCTGGAGCGCGAGGGCGTGCCCGCGGTCCGCGCGGCCGAACCACGGGCCCGGCTCGTCGGGGACCACCCGGTCTCCTTCTGGCAGCGGCTCCCCGCCGCGGTGCGCCCCGCGGGCGCCGCCGACCTGGCCGGGCTGCTGCGGCTCGTCCACGCGCTGGAGGAGCCCGAGTTCACCTCCCCAGGTTCATCGGGCACGGGGTGCCCGCTGCCCGCACGGGACCTGCTGAGCGGGATCGAGCGGTGGCTGCGGCTGGCCGGGGACGCGGTACCGCGCGAGGACGCCGCCTTCCTGCGGGCGCGCCGGGACGACATCCTCGCCGCGCTGCCCGGACTCGTCCCTCATCTGCGGCCGGGTCCGGTGCACGGGGACGCGTTGCCCCGGAACGTCCACGTCACCCCGCAGGGACCGCTGCTGGTGGACCTGGAGACGTTCTCCTCGGACCTGCGCGAACACGATCTTGTCGTGATGGCGCTCAGTCTGGACCGCTACGGACTGCCGGAGCAGGAGTACGAGGCGTTCTGCGCCACCTACGGCTGGGACGTGCGCGAGTGGGAGGGGTGCGCGGTGCTCCGGGGAGCGCGCGAGACGGCAAGCTGCGCGTGGGTTGCGCAACACGCGCCGGGCAATCCGGCGGCACGCGCCGAGTTCCAGCGGCGGGTGACCTCACTGCGCGAGTCGGATCCCACGGTGCGCTGGCACCCCTTCTGAGGCAGGCCGGTACGTCCCCTCACAGCCACCCCCGGTCGGTCAGCTCCTCGGTGAAGCGGGCGTAGGAGTCGTCCAGGGCCGCCTTCTCCCGGGGGTCCGGTTCGACGAGCCGGCCCTCCCCCGTCATGGCGGCGGCGGCCTTCTCCAGCGTGGGGTACAGGGTTCCGGTGGCCGCCAGTAGTGCGGCACCGAAGGCGGTTTCCGCCCGGTCCGCCACGCGCAGGGGCATATCCAGCACGGTGGCCCGGATGCGGGTCCACAGCGGGCTGCGGCTGCCGCCGCCCGCCGCGTAGAGCGGAGCCGTGACCGGCACGCCGAGCGCCGCGATCCGCTCCAGGGCGAGCCGTTCCAGGAAGGCGACGCCCTCCAGATCTGCGCGGTGCCGGTCGGTGTCGTCGGCCGGGGTGCCGAGGGTGAAGCCACGGGCCGGGCCCGCCACGAACGGGAAGCGTTCGCCCTCCCGGCGCAGCGGATAGCTCACGCAGGAGGCCGGACCACGGGCGGCGGCTGCCTCGTCCAGCGCGGACAGCCGCTCGGCGGTCCGGTGGGCGAGGGCTTCGCCGCCGGTGTTGGAGGCGCCGCCCGGCAGCCACCAGCCGTCCGGGTGCCGGTGGCTGTAGAGGGCACCGGCCGGATCGGTGACCAGGTCGCGGCTGACGCCCTTGAGGACGTAGGTGGTGCCGAGGACGCCCACGAACTGGCCGGGTGCCACCGCGCCGGTGGCGAGCTGGCCGGCGCAGCCGTCCGTCATACCGAGCCGCACCTCGCAGCCGACGGGCAGCCCCGTCTCGGCCGCCGCCTCCGCGCAGACGCTGCCTGCCGCGGTGCCCGGCGGCTGTACGG